>JALYWD010000538.1 GCA_030852885.1 Chloroflexota bacterium
GCGTAGGCGCCCAGCGTCAACTGCAGAACCCGCGCCGCGTGATCGAAGCCGGCCTGGGACGGCGCTCCACGCTGGACCACGTTCAGGAAGTGCCCGACTTCCGTGGCGAAGGTCAGGGCAAGTTCATGCGTGAAGGGCGTGTACTCCACCGGCTGCGGCCACCCGTGAAGCTGGTGCACGAGGCGGGTCTTGCCCCCGGCCAGGCTGCCGTGCTCGGCCCCGACCTCGAAGTGCCAGTTGATGACCGGGCTGAAGGCCCAGGTGGTCAGGATCTCCCCGATAGCCCCGGAGGCGAAGCGGACCATGATCACGCCGGTGTCCTCGGCGTTGAGCTGCTTGACCGCGAACCGGTCGACCATGGCTGAAACCTCGACCGGCCGGTCATCCGCCAGCGCCAGCAGCCGGTACGTCGCGTGCCAGCCGGTGTCGATGACTTCGCCGCCGCCCATGCGCTTGAGATCGGCGCGCCAGGCCCAGGGGTTCTCGCCGCCGCCCAATTCGATCGGCACGTAGCCGCTGGCGAACCCCCGGTTCTGTACCGCCTCGATCGAGCGGTAATAGAAGGGGCGGCCCAGTGCGCCCGAGGCCAGCAGGCGCCGCGCCTCGACCAGGCTTGGCTGGAAGAGCTGGTTGTGCGCGGCGACGAAGATCGTCCCCGACTCCTCCAGCGATGTGCGGATCTCGGCTGCGTCCTCCAGGTTCGTGCAGAGCGGCTTCTCGCAGAGAATCGCCTTGCCCGCTCGCGCGGCGGCAATGATCGCCTCGGTGTGCAGGTGATGCGGCAGGCAGATATCGACGGCGTCAATCACGTCCGCATCCAGCATCGCCTGCAGGCTGGGGTAGGTCACTACATCGGGATCGCCGACCTCTCCCGCGAGGTGTCGCGCCCGTTCTTCCGCTGCATCGGCAATCGCCACGATCTTGCCTCGTGGGGCGTTTTCCGCCCACGCGCGCGCATGGACGTGGCCCATCCACCCTGCGCCAACGATGCCGACCCTGAGCGTTTCCACGCGTCGTTCCCCCTCGCTGGTCCGGTATTCCGGGGTCGCCATCGTCCACGAACAGGAAGTGATGCCGGCCGCCGATTGACATCTTTGCCGAAGTGAGGGAATACTAATTCGTATCACTAATACGTAGCAACCTGATTGATGAGCGCGATGGATGCACCCAGAACTCGCAAACGCCCGACCCAGGAAGATGTCGCCCGCGCGGCCGGCGTCTCCCAGACGGCTGTCTCCCTGGTGCTCAACGACAGTGCGACCCGGTCGATTGCCCCGGAAACCCGGCGCCGGGTACTCGACGCCATCGACGAGCTCAACTACGTCCCGAACGGCGCCGCGCGTGGGCTGCGCACGCAGAAGACCCTCATCGTCGCCAGCATGATTCCGGACATCACGAACCCCTTCTATCCGGCGTTCGAGCGCGGTATCCAGGACATCGCCGACAGCAATGGTTATGACCTGATTGCCTACAACAGTGACGGCCTGCGGGAGAAGGAACTCCGCTGCATTCGCGCCATGCTGCGCACACGCGTTGATGGCGTCATTGCCACCCCGTTCCAGTTGACCGCCGAGGATTTTTCGCCGCTGATCGAGAGTGGCGTCCCGGTCGTGGTCTTCGGGGAACTGGTCGGCACGCCGCCCAACAGCCCGTTTGATGTCGTCTACCTCCAGGACGCGGCGGCCGCAGCCAAACTCGTTGCCTACCTCGTTGACAGTGACTACCTGCCGCTCGCCATGATCGCCGCCTCAGCCGAGCACCTGCGCCGGGAGGGGCGCACCACCGCCTATCAGCGCATCCTGGCGGAGCGGGCGCCAGAGCAGCCGCCGCTGCTGGCGCGTGGGAGTGACCCAACCGAAGCGGGCGGCTATGCGGCGATGCGCACGCTCCTGGCTGGCTCTCCCCTGCCGCGCGGCGTCTTCGCCTCGAACGACATGATGGCCATGGGCGCCATGGTGGCCATCCGTGAGGCCGGGTTGCGTGTGCCGGATGATATCGCCGTTGCCGGCTTCGATGACATCACCGTGGCGCGCCTCCTCCACCCCACCCTGACTACGGTCGCGCAGTTCCCGGAACGACTCGGCCGCCAGGCAGCAGAGATGCTCTTCGCCCGGCTCGATGGCACCGTCACCAGCGAAGGCCGGCGGGTCGAAATGCCATACGAGTTGATGATCCGTGAGTCAGCGTGAGCCGCTTTGCAGGGCCTGCGACGACACCCGTTACGCCAATCGGCAGAGGACGTGCCGCCGGGTTCGGCTACCAAAGGAGGCGCCGCACGAGAACCTCCTGAAAGCGTCCGAGTTCACCTCGCAGCGCCGGAGAACCGGCTACACATCAAGGGAGATGACAAAGGTGAAAGCAGTGACTTCTCTGAGCACGACGTTTCGCGCAACTGGTCTGAGCCGGCGCGGCGTGCTGCGCGGCGGCGCAGGTTTGGGACTGGGCGCGATGGTGGGTAGCAGCACCGGGATGCGGCGCAGCATTGCCCAGGACGCTGGCCCAGTCAAGATTTCCATCTGGCTTGATGGCGAGCCGGGTACCGTCAATGCCGTCACGGACATCATCGCCGAATACAACAAGGAACATCCCGACGTTACGATCGAGACCACGTTCGTCGGCAATGCTCTCTTCAATCCGACACTCGTGCCAGCGCTCAATGCCGGCGAAGGCCCGGACATCTGGATGGGCGGCAGCGGTCCCGGTCAGCCGCAGGCGATCATCGAAGCTGGCCACGCGCTCGACCTCACGCCGTACTACTGCACGTTGGGCTGGAACGAGATCATCCCGGAAGAGATCGTCGGCTACACCTCGTCCGACGGCAAGCTGTGGGCGCTTGGCGACAGCGTCGAGACGACGCTGATGTTCTACAACGCCGCCATCTTCAAGGAGAACGGCCTCGAGGTTCCCGCAACATGGGCCGACCTGATGAGTGCCTGCGAAACCCTGAAGGGCGCTGGCTTCGCCAACCCGATCGGGCTTGGCGGCGCGGACAAGTACCCCATCTCCTGGTGGCAGTCGCTGCTCTGGGGCCGCTTCGCTGGTCCGGATGGCGTCGATGACGTGATGTTTGGCGATGGAAGCTGGAACAGTGAGCCGTTCATCCAGGCGACGGCGAAGCTGAAGGAGTTGAACGACGCCGGGTGCTTCGGCGCCAGCCCGCTGGCCGAACTCCAGGATGACATCGAGGCCCGTTTCTGGCGCGGCGACATCCCGATGGTCTTCACCGGCCCGTGGGTGATTGGCCCCGGCATCGACGCCGTGGGCGATGACATCGTCAACTTCGGCGTCTTCCAGGTGCCGCCGCCCGTCGATGGCGATCCCATCTACCCCTCCGCCGACATCGGCACGGGCTGGTACATCAACGCCGCCACCGAGCACCCGGACGAGGCCGCCGATTTCCTCGACTACATGCTCTTTGACGACAACAGCCGCAAGGTGATGCTGGAGAGTGGCGACAACGTGCCGGTCGGTGAGTTGAACCTGGAGGGTGTCGATCTGCCGCAGATCGTGCAGGACGTCTTCGCACTCAGCAATGAGTACCGCGACAACGGCACGATCCACGCCTTCCTCGACACGGTCACCCCAGCCAGCATGACCGACGTCAGCTACGACGGGCTGCAGGCGGTCCTTGCCGGGCAGATGACGCCGGAGCAGTTCACCGAAACGGTGCAGCAGGCCTGGGAGGCCGCCAAGGCGGAGGGAGAGATCCTGTCGCCGGGCGGCGTGACCTGCCAGTAGCCATCTCACCAGCAGTACGACCTGCTACCGGCGAGGACGGACCTTACGCCGCTCTCGCCGGGCAGAGCTCAGGAGCGCACGATGGCCGTGCAGCCATATTCCCCCACAATTGACCGCGCCCGGGACGTGCCACAGTCCCGGCGCCTGACACGGCACACGCTGCAGCGGTATCTCGTGGCATACCTGTTCATCCTCCCGGTTGTGCTGCTCTACGTCATCTTCGTCCTGCGCCCGACGGTGCAGACGTTCTGGCTCGCCTTCTACAAGTGGAACGGGATTTCCATCGACCGGGAGTGGGTCGGGCTGGCGAACTTCCAGCGCCTGCTGACTGATCCGATCTTCTGGCAGGCGGTGCAGCACAGCGTGGTCTGGGCCGTCATCGTGGTGGCGTTCAATCTCATTGTGGGGTTGGTCGCGGCGGCGCTGCTGGCCAGCAGTATCCGGGGCCGGTTGATCTTCCGCCTCGGCTACTTCCTGCCAGTGGTGCAGGCCTCCATTGTCACCGCCATGATCTGGCGCTGGATCTACGCCCCGACCGGGGTGCTCAACACCGGGCTGGACGCCATCGGGCTCGGGTTCCTCGCCCGGGGCTGGCTCGGCGATTTCACCGTCGTGCTCCCCGCGCTGGCGATCGCCTCGAGCTGGATGACGTTTGGACTGAGTGTGGTGATCCTGCTTGCCGGCATGCAGGGCATCGACCCGACGCTCTACGACGCGGCCCGCGTGGATGGCGCGGGACCAACCCGGATGTTCCTGGACATCACGATTCCCTCACTGCGCAACACCATTACGATCGTGATCCTGCTGGCCCTGGTCGATGCCTTCAAGGTGTTCGACATCATCTGGGCCACGACGGAAGGCGGTCCCATCCGCTCCACCGAGGTCCTTTCCACCTACCTGTTCAAGGAAGGATTCCAGCAGAACCAGTATGGGTACGGTTCGGCGATCGCCGTCGCGCTGTCCCTGATCATTCTGGTCAGCTCGATCCTCAATCTCGCGATCCGGGAGCGCGGCGATGACTGATTCTGTATCCGTAACCATCCGGCAGCGGCGGCCGCGTGCCTGGCTGTTGATCTACATCCCGCTGATTGCCCTGCTTATCTTCTCCGTCGCGCCGCTGCTGCTCGCCTGGTTCACGGCCTTCAAGAGCGCTGAGCAGCAACTCGTCAATCCGTACGGCCTCCCGATCCCGCCGACGCTGGAGAACCTGACCGAGGCCTGGACCGTCGGCCGCTTCGGGATCTACTTCAAGAACAGCGTGATCATCTCCGTCGCCGATGTGATCGGGATGGTGATCATCTCGTCGCTGGCCGGGTATGCCTTTGCCCGGATGCAGTTCCCGGGGCAGAAGCTCCTGCTCTACGGGCTGCTGATCGGGCTCACCATCCCCGTGGCCGCGATCATCATCCCGCTCTACCTGACGATGCGCGACTTCCGGCTGCTCAACACCTACGGCTCGGTCATCATCGCTGACATCGCGCTGGCGGCTCCCATCTTCGTCTTCATCATGCGCGCCTTCTTCAAGGACTTACCGGCGGAACTGGATGATGCCGCACGCATCGATGGCGCGAACGAGTTCCAGATCTTCTGGCAGGTCATGCTGCCCCTGGCCCGGCCAGGACTGCTGACGGTGGCCCTGCTGGAGTTCCTCTGGAGCTGGAACGACCTGTTCCTGCCGCTGGTCTTCCTGGTGAGCGACGACCTGCGCACACTGCCGGTCGGCATGCTGTTCTTCCAGGGGCGGTTCACCATCGACTACGGGCTGATGAGCGCGGGCGTGCTGATTATCTCGTTGCCGGTGACCGTGCTCTTCCTGATTTTCCAGAAGGACTTCGTCAAGGGGCTGGCATCAGGAGCACTGAAGGGCTAAGCGTCTATCCCCTACTCCCCCACGCACGGTGGGTCGGCGCAGCACGGCTGCTTTGGAGACATTACTTGCATGCGATATAGCCAATTGATCGCCCCTCGGACTTCTGAGGTCGTGGCAGAGGAAACACCAGAACCAGGACCGGGTGAGGTGCTGGTGCAGGTACAGACCTGTGGCGTCTGCGCCTCCGAGTTGCACCCCTGGGCAGATGGCTGGCCCGGGTATCCGCACCGCTTTGGCCATGAGCCGGTGGGCATAGTCGCAGGCGTCGGGCAGGGGGTCACGCAATTCCAGGAAGGGGACCGCGTCACGGGCCTCTTCAAGGGCGCTTATGCCGATCTCTGCCTGGCCAGCGAAGAGATTCTGTTGCCCGTTCCCGCCAACGTCAACAACGAGGCCGCGCTGGGCGAACCAATCGCCTGCCTGGTCAACGCGCAGCGTCGCACGCCGGTTGAGCTGGCGGATCAGGTGGCGGTCATCGGACTGGGGTTTATGGGCCTCGGTATGCTGCAACTGCTGAAGCTGCGCGGCCCGAGCCGCATCGTGGCCATCGATGTGCGGGAAGAGGCGCGGGAGGCGGCGAAGCAGTTCGGCGCGGACGAGGTTTACCACCCCTCCGAGCTGCCGGACGAGTTCTTCCTCACCCGTTTCAGCGACTGGGATAGCACCCGTGGCTTCGATGTTGTTGTGGAGGGATCAGG
>JALYWD010000564.1 GCA_030852885.1 Chloroflexota bacterium
CAACCTGCCGCGCCACCTCAAGGCGGAGAAGGAACCACGCCTGCTCATGCACCCGGAGGACGCCGCGCCGCGCGGCATCACCGACAACGACTGGGTGCAGGTCTGCAACGCGCAGGGACAACTGTCGCTGCATGTGACGCTCGGGGAGGCGGTGATTCCCGGTGTGGTGGCCATGCCCTCCGGCTGGTGGGCCTCGCGCAGCCCGGGCGGTGTCTCCGCGAACCTGCTCACCCCGGATGGCCTCAGCGACGCCGGCGGCGGCGGGGATTTCCACGACGCGCGGGTGGAAGTGGTGCGCAGTGTTGCGAGCGCGAGGTTCTCACCGGAACTCCCGCGGCAGCCCACTTCATGACTGAAGCAACTGCGCGTGCATTAGCAATTGCGCGTTGCACTCCCGTGCGCACCGCGATGGTTGCACGGGTGATGGCTGTCTTGCTGGCGATCGCAGTGCTCTTCCTCCTTCTCGCGTCTATTCTCTGGATCAGTTGGCACAATCTGGCGGTCGTTCCCATCTCGGACGAATGGGAGATGGGCAGGCTGTTGGAGAAATTCGACGCGGGAACTTTGCGAACTGACGATTTGTGGGCCGTCCACAACGAGCACCGCATCCTCTTTTCGCGCCTGATCAGCCTGCCAGTCATAGTCCTGTTGGATTGGAACCGTTTCGCGCACCTGGTGGTTGTGCTCGTGATCGTCGTCGCCAGCATGGCGCTGTTGTTGCGCGCGGCGTGGCAGTCCATCCCTTGGCGGGCAGCAGTGTTCACGGTGCTTGCGCCCGTCGTCGCTCTGTCCCTCTCACTCACTCGCCTTGAAAACTGGACGCTCCCCTTCACCGATAAAATACCTACCGTGTTTGGCATCGCACTCTGTGTCTGGGCACTCGCTGCCCGCAAATGGAGCTGGCCGCGCGTGGCCTGGGCAATCCTCGGTGCGGTCATCGCCTCGGCCTCGTCACTCGGTGGGCTGATCATCTGGGTGGCGTTCGCCCCAACGTTGCTGGTCGTGGGCAAGCGGGCCATTACCGCCTGGGGACTCGCGGCGGCAGTGACGGCAGTCATCTATTTTCATGACTACGCCCCGGCCGCTCACAGTGGAGCGGTGTCGCCCGGCGAGCGGCCTGGGCTGCTGGACAGCATGCACTTCATGTTTGCGTACATTGGCGCGCCGATCGGCTATCCGCATCTGGAGCGATCAACTGCCTTTGGTGTAGTTGGCTGCGTCTTGCTCCTCATCGTTGCCTTGCCGTTACTGCGAGCTGCGTGGCGAGATCCGGCATTGCGGCGAGATACCCTGGTCTGGTTGGGGTTGGCGGCGTTTGCGGGCATGTCTGGAGTCGCAATACTTGCTGGCCGAAGCTGGGAGTATGGGGCTGGGGCGGCGCAGTATTCGCGATTTCATGCCTTCGCATCCTTGTGGTGGATCGCAGCGCTAGTTTTGACAGGGATGGCAGCCAGCTATTCACCGCTGGCGAAACATGCCAACCTGACGCTCAGGACATCCATGGTTCCTGAGAAGGTGGTGGTGACCAGCGTCGCTCTGCTTGTCTGTGCTGGTATCGGCCTTGCAGTAGCCAACTACTCCAGCTTTGTCATCCTGGGCGCGTTCATGCGCGACTTTCAAAGCAGGCAGGGATGTGTTTTTCTGGCCGACACGGCACCGGAAGAGTGCCTGGCATACTTCTGGCCAGATGTCGATGAGGTTCGCAGTCGTGTGGCTTACCTATACGACCATCAACGTGGCTTTGCCGCAGGTACGATGGTTGTTCCCGGTTACTCAATTCCAAGCGCGCCAGCATATTTCCAGGTTCCAGCAGGTGAGCAGGCGCGGTTTCGCTGTGGCGGCCTTGAGAAAGGCGGGCGCGCGCCAATCGCAGATATTTCTCCGGCGGTCATGCGCACGGTCTGCGAGAGAACCATGAACGCGCCGTGGCCCAAGCGCGGCGAAGTTTTTTGGTTGCTGCCGTCCAACCCCTTTTGCGTCGTACCCAACTGGGATGTCTCCGGCTTCTGGGTTGCGCTGGTTGATGGCTCGGAATGGTGCGCCATTGACTGGAAGATGGACGATGGTCGGGCGGCAACCCTGGTTAACCAGGATGGCAGCGTGGCTGTCCACGCCTATTTCCCCAGTGGTTCGTACACCCTCTTTGTCGATGGTCAGCCAGTCCGCCGTACGAAATCCTGATGCTCTCTCGTTGATATCAACTGAGGGGCCCTCATACCAATCAGATACCTGACATGATTGGAAACCCGGAGGCGGTGAGGATTTCCACGACGTTGAGGTGAAGGTGGTGCGAGGCGCCAGATGCGGGCGAAACATACCGGGGACTAAGATTTTGCCCGGTCACGACGGACAGGGCCTGAAACAAACATCCTCATCATTGGGAAGGTTCAGATCATGACGCAGGTCAACCTCAGCAAACAGCATCCCACCGCATACAAGCACGTCTCGGCACTGAGCAAGGAA
>JALYWD010000568.1 GCA_030852885.1 Chloroflexota bacterium
GGTCTCCGACCCGGATATCGCTGGACCGGGCTACACCCGCGTTCATCTCAATCACGGCTGCCGCCGATCGAAAGTCGAACCTCCACGGCGCCATCGCTTCCCGGATCGCCTGGACATTTGACCCCTCGTCGAGGTAGATCAGATCAATCGGGAAACGCATGAAGTGCGTGTGCATGCCCCGGGCGGGCCTGAACAGCAGCCCGTGAGCAACATCGAGTGAACGAGCAAACATCAACCCGATGAACGTGCCCCAGGGTGCCCGTGCTTCCCTCAACTCACGCAACACAACCTGGCCGGTTCGCGCATTGACAACCGTGCTCACACGTAAACTCCTCAGGCGTGTCTGCGCCAGGCATTCCTGCCAACCAGGTGCCCCGTCATCGTGAGCGGCCTACTCGCTTCCACCACGGCCGGCGCATGGCCGGGTTGCGCGGAGCAACGGAAGGCTCCAGAACCTCGCCCGTTTGCAGGGCGTCGTCCGAGATCTCGACGATGGACCGCTGTTTGTCACCGCGAAACGCCACAGGAATCATCGTGCTGACCGTCCCGGAATCCGCACGGGCAAACATCCGTGGCTCAAAGCGTGGTGATCGGCTCGCTCCCCTGGCAAATTGCTCTTTGGTCACGTTAAGCAGGATTGTCTTGCCAACGCACTTGTCGACCAACTCCGGCGGCGCCAGCACCGACTCGTCTGTGGTCGAGACCCGAATGACCAGGGCCTTGACCTCGGCCGCGTCTTCCTCGATCACCATCTGACGCAGGGTCCCCACCGGACCATCGATCGCGCAGACAATGCTTCCGCGCTCGTACCGGATGGTCCGGTCAGCGGCAGGCGGCGGCGCGACAGGAGCGTCATCCGTCTGTCCAAACAAGTACTCGATGGGCCTGGCCGAGGGCTCGTTGTCGTGCGCGGCCAGCTCGTCCTCAGCGACAGAATGCAGAACCGGTGACAATGTCTCGGTATCACTGTGCCACTTATGCATGGGCATGCGCCGTCCCAGTACCCGGAATTGCCTTCAGCACAAACGGCTCCTTCCGATTTCGCCAGAATCTGAGACACAGCAACCCGCCGCTCAGCAGCGCAAGCGACAGCAACAGCACCGTCGCCCGTTGCACGAACTGGCGGTTGCTTTCCACAGCGGCTGCCGCCTGGGCCTCGGCCTTCGCGGTGGCCGCTTCAGCCTCCTGGACGGCACTCGCCGCTGCCAGGGCTTCCGCCGTTGCGGTGGCGTCGGAGGCGGCGACCTCAGCCTCCCGAGTCGCGGTCAACGCGGCCACCTGGGCGTCATCGACCTTTTTGTCGGCCGCGAGAGCGGCGGCAACAGCGGCGGAGGCTGCGGCCTCTTGCGTGGCGACCACTGCGGCGACCTCGGTCCCGTCGTCCACCTCATCGGCGGCGAGAGCAGCAGCAACCGCGGCCTTTGCTTCCACCTGGGCTTCAGCCGCGGCCTCGGCGGATCGTGTCGCCTCGATAGAGGCGGCCTCTGCCGCGGCTGCCTGTGCCGCCTGTTCCGCCACGGCACGCTCCTCCCTGGCGTCAACCACGAACTCCGGGCCGGCCGCGAGGTTGAGGACCTCGATCGAGGACACACGCTCCAGGTTTCCGGCACTCCGCGATCCCTGCCGGTCAAGAATCGTGGTCAGCGCGGCTATCCGGCCGCGCTCTTCGCCAGTGTCAGGGTCCGCCGGTTCACCAGTTCGCGTGTCAGTCGCCTGTCGCTGGGATGCCAGGTGCGCATCGCGCCCGTCGCGGATGACCCGGTCAGACGCGGCCAAGATGTCAGTGGGCGCCGTCGCGGACAGCACCGGGGTCACGCCCATCTGCCACCCAAATGATGCCAGGAGTACCAGCACACCGGCACGCGCCTTCCAGCGGCGGATTGCCATCGACCGCGTCCCTCCTCCCGGAGATGACACGGCGTTGGATCGGGCCTGGCCGCTTTCGTGTCGCGTTGCTCCGGACGGGTTCATGGTGGGCGTACTCTCCGGACACACCGAGCCTCGTGGTTGCACGCGGGGCGCACTCGCGTTCCACCACGACCTGGCCGTCGCGCGCGTCACCCAGTGACGTCGCGGATACGTCTTTCGTTGCTCGACCTGGTCCTCGCTCATCGTTCTCTTCCAAACCGGCCCGTCGTACCGAGCAGGCGAATGCGAAAGACAATGACGAAGTCCGGGTCAGCGTGAGCACAGGGGATCTGCACAGCCAGCACCCGATTGATCCTGGTCAGCGCGGCGCACCGCTCGGACGCACTCGTCAACTCCTCGTAGGCGCCGTCCGCGATCACGCTGCGCCAGATTCCCGCGGCGTTGATTTCATCGACCTGGAAGCACACACCTGGTCGTGTGCGCATGGAGTCGATTTTCTGCCCCGGTCCGCTGGCAACATAGACACTCGATTTGGCATAGGCGTAGGTAACGGGCACGATGCTGGGCGAATCACCGAGGTAGTACCCAATGCGGCCAATACTGCGTCTCTGCAGGACGGCCTCAATTTCCTGCTGGCAAAGTTGCCCAACCATGTTCGCTCCTTCCGGCCCATGCAGGCACTCCTGTCACTGTAGTCAGGCGCCTGTAGCATCTCCGTGAAGCGGAGCGAGAAAGCGTTACAAAATTGCAACGGAGCCGGCCCAGACAGGGCGGCGAAGGCGAGGAAGGACTATTCAGGCGGCGTTTCGAGCCGGTAACCAATACCGGGGAAGGTCGTCAGGAACGTCTCGTCATCCGGGCTGGTCTTGAGCTTGGAGCGGATGCGACTCACCCAGGTTCGCAGATACGAGGCCTCATTGCGAAACTCGGGACCCCAGATCCGTGTCAACAGCTCCTCATGCAGCATGACCCGCCCGACATTGCCACCGAGCTGATCCAGCAACGCCCATTCCGTCCGGCTGAAGCGCACCTCGTTGCCGGAAACGGTGACACGGCGGCGCTCGAGATCGATCTCGACGCCTGGGTAGCGCAGGACCGTCAGGGCGCTTCGCGCCGCGTCGCCATGGGCCCGGCGGAGAACCGCCGCAACACGTGCGGCCAACTCATCGGGGTTGAAGGGCTTGGTGACGAAATCGTCGGCCCCACCTTCCAGATGTTTCACCTTTTCCCGGTCACTGCCAAGCGCGGTCAGCATGATCACCGGCAGCTGACTGCGGGAGCGAATATGGCGCAGTGTCTCGGTGCCATCCATGTCGGGCATCATGAGATCGAGGATGACCAGATCGGGGCGATCGACCTGCAGCATCCGCAATGCCTCCTCGCCCCGGCTCGCGGTAAGCACGGCGTAGCCATCGGACTCGAGCTTGACCCGCACCAGGCGCAGGATTGCGGGCTCGTCATCAACGATCAGAACCTGCTTCTTGCGTACCATCGCGGCTACTCCGTGTCTGCCCGCACAGCCAGGTCCTCGGGCGCGGCCGGTTGCCAGTCCGGGTCGATGGGCAACGTGACGGTAAATGCCGCGCCGCGTCCGATCCCCGGCGAACTGGCGCTGATCCAGCCACCCTGGACCTCAACGAGGTGGCGGCTGAGATAGAGCCCGAGCCCGGTGCCATGTACGCTCGGGGTGGCGCCGGCCCGGTAGAAGCGATCGAACACCCGTTCAAGCTCCGCCTCCCGAATGCCAATTCCCTGGTCGGAGATCGTTATCGCGAGCTTCTGGTCATCACACGCAACCCGGGTCAGGATCTTGCCACCGTTGGGCGAGTACTTGACCGCGTTCTGATAGAGATTGCTCAGCACCTGCGTCAGCAGCGCGGCGTCACCCTGGGCGGGCGGCAGGTCGGGGGCGAAATCGATGACAAACGTATGGATCCCGGTCCGGGCGGCGACAGAGGTCGCGATGGCGCGCACCGCCTGCTCGACCGCCAACGGTTCCAGCCTGGCTTCCAGCCGCCCGGCCATCACTTCGGTCAGCAACAACATGTTCGCCAGCATCCGGTCGAGCCGGTCACTCTCCTCCACAATGTCGCGCAGGAGTTCCCGTCGCGTCTGGGGATCCAGCTCCTCTCCCTGGTGCATCAGCAGATGAGCTCCGCCGTGGATAGTCGTCAGCGGGGTGCGGAACTCATGGGAAACGAGCGACAGGAAGTCATCCTTGAGTTGCTCAGCCTCGCGCAGGCGCGTGATGTCCTGGAACACCAGGACCGCACCCGTCACCTTGCCGCAGGCGTCGGGCAAGGGCGTTGCCTGGACCAGAACCGGCATTTGCCGGCCCTGGTCTGTCTCCAGCAAGAGTTGCTGGTTACGCAACTCCTCGCCCTTCAAGGCACGGCCCGAGAGCTCATCCGCACGCGGCAAGGGCGAGCCATCGGCGCGCAGCACCTCCACATCACGGCAGTAGGCCGGCAGTCTGCCGAGGGAAGCAGCCGGTCCGAACAGCATCGCGGTCATCGCCCGATTCGTCATCTCGATCCGGCCGTCAGGTCCGGAGAGAATGAGGACGCCAGCCGGCAAGCTATCCAGGATAATCCGGAGCTGATCCCGTTGCTCTTCGACGCGCTGATAGGCCAGGGTCCGGTCTATCGTGGATGCCACGTAGGTTTTCAGGACCGTTACCGCCGCAACATCTTCGTCGCCGACGGTGTGCCAGGCCATCGCACGGTCGATGGTTGCCGCGGCCTGGGCGGCAAAGAGCTCCACGGTCGCGGCATCAGCCTCTGTGAAGGGCTCCGCGTCCCAGCGCTCCGACAGGTAGAGGCTGCCGAGTAGCCGCTCACCCAGGCGGAGCGGGACCCCCAGGAGGGACTGCATCTGTGGGTGGCCCACCGGGAACCCCGAGGTGCGCGGGTCACTGGCAATGTCCGATACCAGGAGCGGCTCACGTGCGTGCGGGATATGCCCGAGGAGGCCATACCCTTCAGGGGGATGGTCGACTCGTTCGTGCTCCATGGGGATCATGCCTGACGAGACAAAGCGCTCGATCCGGCCGGATTCGCCAGTGATCGCCAGTGCGGCGTAGCGCGTCGGCACGACCTCGCGCGCAAGGTCGACGATGCACTGCAGCACGGACTCCGGCGACGACTCACTGGTTATGGTCTGGATTGCTGGCAGGGCAGATTGACCTGGGTTAAGACAGTAACGATACGCGTGGGCCTCAGCGATCATCAATCGAATCCCCTACGCCGGCTCACTTTCTGGCGAGCCGGCACCGCCCTGTGCAGCGAGCCCTGAGGGGAGAGGCAACAGGCAAGGGAACTCGAGCTGCCGCTTCACGTTTATCTGCCTGTAGTGTAACATAACTCTATCTCCCTGTTCATTTCGAGATAATGAGTTCCCCGGTGTTCTCAGCAACCAACGCGCGACAAGAGATCGCGATGAGTTGGTCTGCCACTCACCTTCGCCTCTTACTCTGCACCATTCATGCCTGATGCTCCTGCACCCGAAAAATGACCTTTCCGCCCGAATGCCGCCAGCAGCCGGGATTGGCAGGGGTGGCGCAACCCACGCTGGCAAGCCCTGCCCCACGTTGA
>JALYWD010000589.1 GCA_030852885.1 Chloroflexota bacterium
GCGACCCCATGGCGGCGAACACCTACGATCCGCAGATGGTGATTCGCCAGACAGACGGGGTCTATGACCTCCTGTATAACCGGGCCTACGCCGAGCGCTGTCAGCGTGACGGCCAACTCGCCTGCAGTGCCTGGCTGCACGACCAGATGGATGAGCTGGGAGTGGTGCGTGCGCAACACGAACGCCTGATTATCCTGGCCAAGTACCGCCGTGGCGATCATTCCTTTCGCGACTTGCCACTATCCTGAGCCACTCCACAAACGACGCACCAGGACCTGGACGTGCGGCCAGCGGCGCCGGGGCTCCACGCTGCCTGAGCGGCGTGTGACCGTTCCGGGGGCTGCGGGCCGTACCGTCGGTAGGTGAGACTCCGTCCCGCACCCGGGCAAAATCCGGCCCGTCCTGGCACCGGCTATCAAATCCTCTCAACTACAGCGACTTGCTGAGGAATTGGCCTGGCGCGTCACCGCAGCCAAGCCGAGTCGCCGGCAAGGTGCGGCAGAGTTCGCGCGGCCTGTGCCCCGCAAGGGGCACGTGACGCCTATTTACAGGTGTTGTTGTTCCCGCATTTCAGGTTGTTGCAACAGTCGTTGTTCTTGCGGCAGTTCCCACCCTTCTTCTTGCAGTCGTCGTTACTGTTGTCGTCCTTCTTGCAGGTTCCGTTCTTGCACCTCAGATTGTTGCAACATTCATTCGTGTTCTTGCAATTCTTGCCCTTTCCCTTGCAGTCGTTATTGTCGTTGTTATTGCTGTCTTTCTTGCACGTTCCGTTCTTGCACCTCAGGTTGTTGCAACAGTCGTTGTTCTTGTTGCAATCGTCACCCTTGTCTTTGCACTTTTCGCCGCTGACCTGGGCCATCACGCCGCGACTACCGCCATTCGCCAGCAGCCCACCACTTATCCCGGCGGCCAGCAAGATGAGCGCATCGCGTCGTGACGCTCCGTCGAACAAGCGCGTCAACCGGTCAAATTGTCGAGATTCCATGGTCGGTCATCCTCTGCGCATGGAGTGCGCTGGCCGGACCGTCCGCGTGTGCAGGCGCCCCGCCGGTGTGCGTTGTCCCAGCCTGCGCTCCTCAACCAGGAGACGGTCCGAGGGGACGTCTGCCAACTGTACGTCCGGGATGCCATCGGTGGTGCTATTTGCCGCCGCAACGGGCAAGCGCAGGGTGCATGGCGCGGGTACCACGCCGGTACGCGCGCAGCCTACCGCCCGCGGCACTGCCTCTTGCAACAGTCTGGACTGGTATCCGCAGTTGAGACGCAATCTCAAGGAGCATGCGGACAACGTCCAGGCTCCGCTCGTGATGCGCTGGCTGCAGCTACTCAGCGATCCCCCACGCCACCCGCGCCCGCCAGTCCACCCGGTCCAGCCGCGCTGTTGGCACAGCGCTCACCAGCAGGTCTGTGCGGCCCTGCTAACTGCGAGCGTAGGCGCTGGACACGACACGAACACACGTGGTCACACATGATGTCAACACCAGCGTGGCCCAGGACGTTCACGAACGCCTCGCCAAGTCCATGGCCACTGAGGATGCCGGTCTATTACAGGGTGGACTGGATGACTGGGAAGCGGTGGCGATAGGGTGAGAAATACAAGAGGGGGCCGGCTTCCCGGCCCCCTCATGGTGTGCATACATCCGGATTAGTCGTAGCTGGTCGCTGCCAGAGGAGCATAGCTGGAACTCGAGGCCCCAGGGCCCTCCGATCCGCTGCCACCGCGCGATCCAACACGCTGGCGGCCTCTGGCACGACGCTGCAGCTCCTGTCGCAACGCATCACCGTGAAACACTGGACCCGTTCCGTCCGCCACCGTGAGCTCGTCAACCACATCGTCGGTATTGACGGCAAGCAGCGCTTCCACATATGCCAGCGCTTCGTCCTGGGATGCAAACCGAGCCAGAATGCTCAGGCTCGGTTCGTCAATCACTTTGTAGCGGTCGTCCATATCATTACCTTCTAGAGGTCGAACTGATCCGCTGTGAGATAGTGTTTCAGTTCCTCGAAATCTCCACGAATGTCGTAGTGGCCGTCAGGTCCGGATGGCTCGTAGGTCACCCCGCAGTCAGCCGGGATGTCATAGCTCACGATACAGCGCGCTGAGATCATGTCGACGGCGGCGGCCCTTGCGCCCTCAACCGTTGACCAGGCTGACAGGGCATCCCAGGACCGGCGTTGTTCGTCCGTCGCGTTTTCCGGGAGCGCTCTCCCACGGGCCGCGAACGTCCGATACTCGCGATCATGAGGTGGATACTTCGCCGCCGCGCGAAAAAGCCGCATCGCTCCCTTGCGCAGCCCTGCTCCTGCAACCATTGTGGCGCCCCACGGCGCCACATGCCCGGCAGCCAGCCGCCGGGCCCACAAGGAGTATACGGTGCGTAGATCCGTCTTGATCGGATGGCATGGTCAGTCGTGCTTCTCCTCTACGCGCCCCGCGCCACCCGCGCCTGCCAGTCCACCCGGTCCAGCCGCGCCGTGAGGGCGGCGCTCACCAGCAGGTCGTCATGCTCTTGTTGACGCTGATGTGGCCACCAATCATCCCTGCCTCTGGCACGTTCTGGATTCCCGCAGCGGCGCGTAGCCCGTGCGGCCCGTCGCGCAAGATCAGTTCGTCATGGACGCATCGCCTAGAATGCGAAGTGTCCGTACACCCGCGCGGGAAGGGAGTGACATGGCAGACATCCAGAACGTCGGGTCGCTCGAGATTGATCAGGATCTCGACTTCCAACAGAAGGAATGGCGTCTCCAACGCATCTGCTGGAGCATCATGGCCCTGCTCATCGTGGCGGCGCTGCTGGGCCTCACCGGCAGCGGCCCACTCGCTCGGGCTGCCGCCGGTGATGCGGGAGCACCGCTCCAGCTCGAGTATTCCCGCTTCGTCCGTCTGAACGCGCCAACAACCCTTGATATCGAGATCGCTGGCGAGGCCATTGCCGGGGATCAGGTCGAGCTCCGGGTGGCGCGCGCCTACCTCCAGGACGTGAGCGTTGAGCAGATTGTCCCCGAGCCCGCGGAGGTCCGCAGCGCCGGGGATCACCTGATCTTTGTCTTCGCTGTTGCCCAGCCGGGGCAGCCGGTAGCGGTCACGTTTGATCTGCGGCACACCGCCTTTGGACCAACGTCCGGGCAGGTGGGGCTGGCTGATGAGATGGCGGTTGATTTCGGCCAGCTCATCTTGCCCTAGCACGCGCACAGTCCCCGCCTGAAGGAACGCAACGGAGGTAGTCATGGACTCGGTGCTGCGGGCAGCCGCGATCTACGTCATCCTGCTCGTAATCTTCCGCATCGGTGGCAAACGTTCACTCGCCCAGATCACGACCTTTGATTTCATCCTGCTCCTCATCATCGGTGAGGCGACCCAACAGGCGCTCCTCGGCGAGGATTTCTCCCTGACCAATGCCTTCGTGGTGATCATCACGCTGATTGGGATAGATATCGGCCTCTCGCTCCTGAAGAGCCGCTCGCAGACGCTGGAGCGGGTCATGGACGATCTGCCTCTGGTCATCGTGGAGGACGGACGTCCTTTGCAGAAGCGGATGGACAAGGCGCGAGTCGACCAGGCCGATGTCCTGACCGCCGCTCGCCAGCTGCAGGGGCTGGAGCGGATGGAGGAGATCAAGTACGCCGTCCTGGAGCGGAACGGTGGTATCTCCATCATCCCCAGGTCGAGCACCTGAGGCAACGATGCCATACCGGGTGCGCCAGGGTGGCTATCGGGAGCAGCCATCGCAGCCTCTGACCACCGGACGAGGGCAAGGGCAATCTCAAGCAGGCGCTGATCGCCACACGCCGGTCAGGTGACGAGGGAATGCACCTCGACGTGCACGAGCTTATCGCTGAGCCCGTGGCCCCCATTTGCGTTCATTTGTGCGTCGCCGGCTGGTGGCGGCCTACTCCCAGCCTGTCAAGACAAGGAGACCGCCCGTGCCTGGCACGGTCGCAGGCAACCGCGGCAGGCCGCGCCGCGTGTCACCGGTCGAGAAGGGCTGCGCCAGGTAATCGGAGCGACTGGCGTCCATGCTGATTTTGTGCCGTGGTCGTCCTAAGCTCCGCGCGCCACCCGCTCCCGCCAGTCCATCATATCCAGCCGCGCCAGCATCAGCATCCGATAGCTACGACTGATCACCGCAGCCAGCGTCCGGCGGGACGTCCTTCGGGAGGACATATGCTCCCGGCCGAGTGACGAGGACAATATCGCCTCGCGCAAGATCATCGCGCGCCACGGCGGCCCGCTGGAGGGCACCACGCCGTCCCGCACCTCGCCCGGGCTCACCCTACGCTTCTGGATTGATGTTGACT
This sequence comes from Chloroflexota bacterium, assembly GCA_030852885.1. GTDB lineage: Bacteria > Chloroflexota > Chloroflexia > Thermomicrobiales > UBA6265 > JACCXM01. The sequence goes on from JALYWD010000589.1 coordinate 4,300, forward strand.
GAGCCATAGCCGGGCGCGATGGCGCAACGCCCGCAGGCCGTCAGGCACATGCCGCGGTCTCCCCCCCAGATAGGCCAGCGCATGGTGTGGCGTTGTCCCGCTAGCCATGCGTCGCCCGGACACGTGACACGCTGCAGCAAGCTCGTTCTTGCGCCGAAGATCGTCGATTGCATTCATCCCGTTCCTGCTCCAGGCAGCCTCCCGCCCGAGGGCGTGCGTATGCACTGGTGCATCCAGTTGATGTTGCGGTGGAGATGGCCGCGATAGGGCCCGACGTGTGTCCTGCGCGTCGTGGTTCTGGAGCAGAAACAGGGACACCTCACCACGAGTTCCTCCAGAGTCCCTGCAGCATCCCACGAAAAATCCGTATTTCTACGGATGTCCACCGAAGGCCCACCTCCCAGACTGAGGGTGTCGAACGGACGTATCGCCGAGGATGGGAGCAGTGCATGGACGGATCTCGGTTCGATCACCTCGCCCGCCGGTGGGCCACGCGCCGCACAGCGATTGGCGGCCTGATCGCTGGTCTCTCCGGGCTCGCCGGCCTCGACGCTGAGGCGAAAAGGAAAGGGAAACGGAAGCGCAACAGGGACCACGGCGATGACGACAAGACGAAGCAGCACGCCTCGGTCCTCGCCGAAAAGAAAAAGAAGAAGAAAAAGAAGTGCAAGGGCGGCGCCCTCAAGTGCGGCAAGAAGCTGTGCGTGAACGCCAGTACCGACGCCCAGAACTGCGGTGGCTGCGGCAACCGCTGTGGGAATGGCCAGGCGTGCGTGGGCGGGGTCTGTACCAGCACCGGCCCCGTTGCCTGTCCCGCCGGTCAGATTCGCTGTGGGGGCAGGTGCGTCGATCCCAGGAGTGATGAGGCGCACTGTGGCGACTGTGGCCAGGCGTGCCAGGGTGACCTGACCTGCCTGGATGGGATCTGTGGCTGCGCCGATGCCGGTGACACGAGGTGCGGCGATAGCTGCGCTGATACCCAGAGCGATGATGACCACTGCGGCGGGTGCGGCCTAGCGTGCGGCGCAGGGCAACGCTGCCAGGGCGGGCAATGCGTCCAGGTCGGCGGCTACCCGTGCGACGACGTCTACGACTGTGGCGGCAATTACCGTGGCGTGGTCTGCCGGGACGGCCAGTGCGCCTGCGCAAATCCCGCCGAGGGTCTGTGCAGCGACCCTCGGCAGGGGTCCTACGCGAACTGCAACGTCTGTTGCCCCGGCGGCAACCAAAGCTGCCCGGGCGACACGGAATGCAATGGCCCCCCGTCCCCAACGGCACGCTGCTCCTGCGCATCCTACGAGGAGGTGTGCAACTACACGCCGCCCCACCGCTGCTCACAGGATCAGGCTACGGATCCCAACCGCTGCGGCATTAACTGCATCGACTGCATGGAGGCGTATGGTCCGACCAGCTTCTGCTGTTTTGCGGGGTGTCTGACCGCGTGCGAACCAAACACGAACTGCAACCTCAAGACGTGCGATGGATGCAAAACATGCGGGGAAGGCCAGGCCTGCTGCCGGAGCGGCACGTCCAACCTCTTCGGATGCATGCTCCTGGAAAATGGGCAATGCCCTGGGCCACCCGCGTAACCCACGGGGACTCCTGAACTGGACGACGCCAAGCGGCCCGGTCGAGAGGGACCGGGCCGCTTGCCCCGTTGGACCATGCGGGCAGGGCAGGCGCCGGGCTTCGGGCGTGAGATCGTGCCGGGGCGCCCACAGGGCATCGCGCAGGCGGCCCAGTCACCGCGCGCAGATTCCGTGTACAACCGGCGCGCCTGAGGGAGCCCAAAGTTCGTAATTGGCGTGGCGCGCACGTAAGCCCTGACGCAGGGTAGAAGGGTGGAAGGCCGCGGATCACGGTCAGATCGCTCGCACGCTCTCAATGTGCGGTCTGCGCGGGCGAAGGGGTCGTTACGGCGTGCGTCGGACCGAACCGCGATGGGTACAGCTTCCCGATGTGATGCGCCGAAGCGTGGTGGTGTTCGACAGCGCGATGCCCCTCTTCAGGGCATCGAGTTGCGCAACATTCCGGTCCCTCCAGGCACGAACCAGCCTGTTGCGTCACGAGCCAGGCGAACAACCTCACGGTCGACGAGCTAACCCGCGCAGGTGGTCACCTGCGCTGCATCTCCAGGCCGCGCAATCACGACATGCTGAAACAGGCATCGGGCCAGCCGATCAACGAG
>JALYWD010000597.1 GCA_030852885.1 Chloroflexota bacterium
TGATGTCCTCCCAGGAGAGCAACGATGCTGAATCACCCGGTAACGAGCGTGCAGAACGGCGCACGCTGGCGACAGGAAAGCCTGCTGGCGGACGCTGCGAGCTACCAGGCGACCGATGAAACCAGCCAGTGGGTGCGCTGGGGCCTGATAATCTCGGCGGTTGTGCTGGCCTTCTTTGGCGGCCGTGGCGCCTAGCGCGACGTGGAAGGGCCGGGGTCCCCGGTGTTTCGCCAGGATCCCCCGGGCGTGCCCACCGCCGATCCGGCGACACCAGTATGGCGAAGGTAGCCCATAATCCACCCATGGTGGAGCATGGTGAATCAACCGTCGCTGAGGTGTCGCTGCTGGCGACCAAGCGCTATGTGCCCCGGCGCCGGAGCGCCCTGGTGTCGCGGCCGCGCCTGCTCGCGCGCCTGGAGCAGGGGGCGGGGAACCCGCTGACTCTCATCGCCGCGCCGGCGGGATCCGGGAAGACGACGCTGCTCGCGGATTGGCTGGCAACGCCGTGGGAAACCCGGCGGGCCACCGCCTGGGTGTCGCTGGATCCCGGCGACAACGACCCCGTGCGCTTCTGGGCCTATGTCATCACCTCGCTCCAGGAAGCTGGCGCCGGGGTAGGCGCGCACGCGCGCTCGCTCCTGCAAGCACAGCAGCCCCCGCCCATCGAAGCGATCCTGACGGCCGTCATCAACGACGTCGCCACGGCCGATCACGATGTCGTGCTCGTGCTCGATGACTACCACGTCATCCAGAGCCAGCCTATTCACGACGCCCTGGCGTTTCTGCTCGATCACTTGCCGCCCCAGATGCACCTGGTCATCGCCACGCGCGAAGACCCACCGCTCCCTCTGCCCCGGCTGCGCGCGCGAGGTCAACTGACCGAGGTCCGCGCCGCCGACCTGCGGTTTGCGCCGGGCGAGGCGGCGGCCTTCCTCACCACGGCCATGGGGCTCCACCTCGCGGCGCACGACGTGGCGGTACTGGAGGCGCGCACCGAGGGTTGGATCGCCGGGCTGCAGTTGGCGGCGCTCTCGATGCAGGGACGGGGGGACACCTCCCGCTTCATCCAGGCGTTTGCCGGGAACGACCGCTACATCGTGGACTACCTGGTGACTGAGGTCCTGCAGCGCCAGCCCGCGGCAACCCGGCGCTTCCTGCTGGAGACGGCCATCCTGGATCGCCTGAGCGGGCCGCTCTGTGACGCCGTGACGAGCCGCGCGGATGGCACGGAGATGCTGGAGGCCCTCGAGCGCGGCAACCTGTTCGTGACGCCGCTGGATGACACCCGGCACTGGTACCGCTACCACCACCTCTTCGCGGACGTGCTGCGAGCGCGGCTGCTGGCGGAGCATCCCGGGCGGGCGCCCACTCTGCACCGGCACGCGAGCGCGTGGTACGAGCAAGCCGGCGCGATGGCCGAGGCGGTCCGCCACGCGCTCGCGGGCGAGGATGCGGCACGGGCAGCGGACCTGGTGGAGCTTGCCGCGCCGGACCTGCGCCGCACCCGGCAGGAAGCGACCTTACTCAAATGGTGCCAGGCGATTCCCGATGCCATCATGCGCAGCCGGCCCGTGCTGAGCGTCAACCACGCCGCCGCGCTGCTCAGTTGCGGCGAACTGGCTGGCGTCGCGGAGCGGCTGTGCGATGCGGAGCAGTGGCTGGAGCAGATGCCGCCGGGCGCGGTACCGGCGAGCGGTCTTCCGGCCGGGATGGTGGTCGTCGATCACGAGGAGTTCCGCCGTCTCCCTGGTCAGATCGCGGTCTACCGGGCTGGCCTGGCCCTGGTGCAGGGGGACCTCGATCCCAGCGTGACCCACGCCCGCCATGCCCTGGAGCTACTCGCCGCGAGCGACCTGATGTGGCGGGGGGCGGCTTCGGCGATCCTGGGTCTGGCCGCGTGGACGAGCGGGGACCTGGCCGGGGCGTACCAGTCGTATGCCGAGGGGATGGCGCTCCTGCAGCAGGCGGGCAACATTCCCGATGCCATCGTGGGCGCGGTGACGCTGGCGGACCTGCGGATCGCCCAGGGGCGGCTGCCGGATGCGCAGCGCCTGTACGAGCGGGCGCTGCACCTGGCGGCCAGCCAGGACCCGCCCGTGTTGCGCGGGACAGCGGATATGCACGTGGGGATGAGCGCGCTCGCCTACGAGCACAACGATCTGGACGCGGC
>JALYWD010000604.1 GCA_030852885.1 Chloroflexota bacterium
GGGGTGAAGCGCTCGGCCATGTCCCGCAGCAGCTTGCGCTCCGCTGGTGTGGCCGCGCGGTCATTCGCCTGCTCGAAGGCGCGCAGGGCGGCCATCTGTGCCGCCGCGTCCATGGGCGGCTGCGCTCCCGGACCACCTGTCGTTACTGGCTCGGAAACTGACACCATCGTCCCGGAAGCTCGTGCTGGAGCCGAAATCGTCGACTTCTGCTTTTCGTCTTTACCCGGTCTCTTTGTAGTTGTACGTGATTCGTCATACGTCGTGTTGGCCGGAGCAACAGAGGTTGGGTCACCTGTGTTGGTGGCTCCAACATCGCTGCGCCGCTGGCCGCGTGAACCTCTGTTGGTCCCGGCAACATCCACCCCGGAACCAGTGTTGATGCTTGCAACAGAGGTTGCTGCTCCCCCTGGCATCGTGACAGCACCGCTGTCATTGACCACTGCCGGGGTTGCCGCCTCGTCACCGCCGCTGGGCACAAAAAAGTCGGGGTCGTTGCCGGAGGCGACTCCCCCACTCTTCCGTGCGGCATGCCCCGCCTTCGTGCGGGCGGAGGCGCGGGTCTCTTCCTGCTCGGTGCGGGTGGCCAGATCCTGCCAGACCGGCGTGCGCCGCACCTCGGGCAGGATCTGCGCCCAGACGTTCGCCCCGTCAATTGGCGAGAACTTCGGGGAGAAGACGCGCCGCACGTAGCGGTAGACCGCGCGGTCGGCGGCCGCCAGCTCGGCCACCCGCAGCACATGGGGGGTGCCCAGGGTGAAGTCATCGCCGTGATCCTTCACCCGGTAAAAGTTGTGCGGCACCTTCCAGCGGCGGCCCTGCGGGTCCGTGCGCAGCACCATCTCCTTGCGGATCTCGATCAGGTCGAGCGCCACCAGGATCTTGTTGATGGTAATCAGCTCGGCGCGGTCCTCGCCGTAGAAGTCCGCCTCGCTCTGCTGCGAAGGGAACGCGTAGCCCCGGTGCGGCGATTCCTCCCGGCGGTCGGTCCAGACCGTGTAGGAGTTGAGCAGCCCCACACCCTTCAGGCCGATGAGCGGCGCGTACTGGGTGACCAGCGCGTTCCAGTGCCAGAACCAGCCGCGCCGCCGCACATCCTCGCCGCCGCGCGTGGCTTCCGGCACCGCTGCCAACGGCTCGGCGGCGGACGCCCCCTGCTCCGGGTCTTTCCGGCGTGAGGTCACGCCCGGATGCCCCAGTGTGGCACGCACACGTACTCGGTGTATTGACATGCCCGAACGGACGGGCATAGAATCTCAGTGTCGCCTGGGTACAAGCAACCCTCCCTTGGCGGGGAACATGGCGGCGAATGGCTTCTAGCGCTTCACAGGTCTGAACAGGCGGTTTGGCGACGGTCCGTTCAGATCACGGCTAGCGCATCAGGTCTGGCAGGAACTCACAACCGATCCTCCGGGAGAAAGGCTGGCGTTGGCGCGCTGGCCTTTGTCGTTGCCGGGGAACCGGTCATTCTGGCAAGGGCTCTCCTTCACTCTCATGTATTAGTGGACGGCCGGGCGGCTGAGGCGGTCGCGGATCTCGCGAATCCCCACCCCCTCATCGCGCCAGCGCAGGACGGTGCGCAGGGTCTCCAACTCGCCCTCATCGAAGAGCAGCATGCCGCTCCCGGTGCGGGCGCAGGGCTGGATAATCCCCTCGCGCAGGTAGAAGTCCATGTGCGTGCGCGCCAGGCCGGTCATCGCGCGCAGATCGCTGGTCAGGTAGAGCCGTCCCAGCGGCGGCGCCATCTGCGCCACGCCGCCTGAGGTGTGCTCTCCGGTGACGGTTTCGGCCACTGCGTGCGCTCCTCCAGCCTGTTGACCGCTGTCCACGGCCAGCCATGCACTCTGGCAAAGCTCCCGGAAATTGGCGTTTCCATCACTCTGCACCTGCATAGTAAGAGGGCCCGGAGGGGAAGTAAACGGTGTGTCCAGCAGGCACCTGACAAGAGGGACCATCGGGGTGCTGTGCCCACACTGGCACAGCCCGGAAACCCCCGTTGCCTGCATGGTCACCGCATGGCCGCGTCAGTTGACTGGCAGCCAATACGCCAGCGCTGGGGATTTGCCCCCCAATTGACTGCCAGCCAATTGCCTGTGCCGTCACATGTCTCCCGCGCAACACGTTATGGGTAAGCCAGGCGTTCCAATTGCGTTGACGGTGGTGACAGCGTGGCAGCGTATCCTTACCTGTACCCGCTTCAAGCCCCGCACACAGACCCCGGCAGCCGGTATTCACCCGCGCTGTCCGGCGACGCGTGGCCGTGTCTGGAAGGGACGCGGTGGCGCAGAGGGAGGGCAGATGGACGCACAGCGGTTCGATAGCCTGGCGAAATCACTCGCCGGGAGGTTGTCCCGAAGAGGCGCGCTGCGCCGCATGGGCGTGGCGGCAGGGGCATCCGTGCTGGCGGCAGCCGGCGCGCGGGAGGACCAGGTTCAGGCGCTGGTGGCGGCGCAGAACACCGACAAGCCGCTCTACACCATGATCCGGCGCTACTCGCTGGATGAGCCGACCGCGAAGGTGCGGCGCGCCCTGCAGCAGGGGTACACGGACGCCGCCTGCAAGGCGCAGGGCTTCGTGGCCTACCTGACGGTGGAAGATGAGGACGGCGATTTCGCGACCGTCGCCGTCTTCACCTCGCAGGACACCCTGGAGGCCTTCGCGAAGCAGGAGGCAACCTGGATCGCCAAAAACCTGGGCAACCTGCTCCCCGCGCCCGAGGAAGTGACCTCCGGCGATACCTACATTCACGCCGTGGCGCAGAAGGGCTTCACCAACACCTGCCCGGCGCGCTCCGCCAACCAGGCGCAGAACGCGGCCACCGTGGCGCCCGCGAACGGCAACAACGGCTCGCTGCCGACGGCGGTCCCGGGGAACCCCACTCCCACACCCGTCCCCACCTCGACGCCGGAGCCCGCGTGCCGCGATGCCGGGTGCGTCTGCACCACGGGTACGCAGCGCGCCTGCAAGGGCGATCTGGTCTGCTGCCCAACCACGGACCTCATGGGCGGCCCGGGCATCTGCCGCACACAGGCGGAGTGCTACCCGAACGAGTGCCCGGCCAACGGCGCGGCCTGCCCGGATACCTGCACCGCCGGCACGGCGTGCCCCGGCTGCTGCTCCGGCTACTGCGCGGCCAACGGCACCTGTGGCGATCAGGCGCCCGCCTGCACCGGTGAAGGGTGCGACTGCAACGGCGGTGTGCAGGGCGCGTGTGACGCCGGCCTGGTCTGCTGCCAGGAAGGGCAGTCAACACCCGGTGGCGCTGGCACCTGCCAGACCGAGGCGAACTGCCAGCCGCAGCCGTGCACCGGCTCTGGCTGCGCCTGTACCACGGGCACGGAGGCTCCATGCGACAGCGGCCTCGTCTGCTGCGCTACCACCTCGACGCCGGGCGGTCCCGGCACCTGCCTCGCCGAATCGGCCTGTGAGCCGGTGCCCTGCACGGGCGAGGGTTGCACCTGCAATGGCGGTGTGCAAAACGCCTGTGACGAAGGATTGATCTGTTGCCAGGGCGGTAACCCGGCGCCGGGTGGCGAGGGTGTCTGCGCGTTGCTCGCAGCCTGTAGTCCCGCCTGCACGGGCGAAGGGTGCGACTGCAACGGCGGTGTCCTGAACGCCTGTGACGACGGCCTCATTTGCTGCCAGGAACAGTCCACTCCCGGCGGGCCGGGCACCTGCACCACGGAGGCCAACTGCGCGCCACCGGCGTGCACCGGCGCGGGCTGCAGTTGCAACGGCGGGGTCCAGGGCAACTGTGACGCGGGCCTCGTCTGCTGCCAGAGTGGGCAATCGATCCCCGGTGGACCGGGCGTCTGCGTGGTCGAAGGCTCCTGCGTTGAACAGACGTGCGTGGCCAGCGGCGATGGCTGCGACGGTGCGTGCAACTGGGGTGACAATTGCGACAGTTGCTGCAGCGGCTACTGCAATTCCACCGGCATCTGCGGCGATGAGCCGCCGGGCGACCTCTGCGTGGCGGATGGGGCGGCCTGCACGGATGACTGCCTCGACGGCGCAAGCTGCAACTCCTGCTGCAGCGGCTTCTGCACCGCCGCCGGCACCTGCGGCGACCCGCCCGCCAGCATCTGCGTGGCCGACGGCGATCTCTGCCCGGACAACTGCTCCTGGAGCAACGGCTGTGATGCTTGCTGCGCTGGCTTCTGCAACGGCTCCGGCGCGTGCAGCGAGCCTGGCGCATCGGCCGGGGCCTGCGGCGACGAAGGCTGCCAGTGCGCGGACAACAACCCGTGCAACGAGGGCCTGCTCTGCTGCGACGACGGCTCCGGCGTGACCGGCGTCTGCCAGGTGGGCTGCTAGCAACAGGTCCGTCCCCGGCCCGCGCTGAGGGTATGCAGCGCGGGCTGTGGGGCTGGCTCGCCACCTCAAGCCCCTGGCCCTGCGCATGTGCGCGGGGCCAAAGGTTTCTCATTGCACCGAAACGCGATTGCCAGAGAATCCGCGCAGGTGGTCGATCCGGCGTGCGTAGGCGACCCCATCCGCGCGTGTCTTATCTGATGCGTCTCGCAGGACCTTGTCCCACACCAGCCCGGTTCGAGGCGCGCCTGCCCTCCCACGGCATCCTGCGCCCGCCTTCCCTGTCATCCTGGGCCCGCAGGCGAAGGATCTCGGCCCAGCCTCGCACCTGATGCGACCCTGCGGCCCAACCTCGACTGGTCCGGCGCGCCCCGCGCTCTGCTGCGACGCGCTGCCCGAGATCACTTGATGGCGTGGGCGATGTCCTGGCGCCGTCGGTGGTGGAGGGGGCACAGGCTGGGCGGGCAGTCCCCGGGAACTACCCAGTGACCTTCTGCGCGCTTTCCAGGGCCGCGATCATGGTCTCCAGGGCCGCGCCCAGCCCCTGGTAGCTCTGGATGAAGTCCTGGTTCCAGGAGGCAACCTGCCCGGCCGCGACGGCGGGGAGAGTCCTGTAGAGTGGGTGAGCCTGCAACTCCTCTTTCGTGAAGGAGCCTTCGCGGGCGGACTCGAACAGGATGTCCGGCTGGTACTTGCCGGCCTGCTCCGCGCTCAGTTCCTCCCAGTACGCCCAGCGCGCGGCCTCGGGGTCGAGGATGGTCAGCCCGAGGGTGCGGTACCAGGCGAGGTCCGCCCAGTCCGCCGGGTTGGCGACGTAGACCGCCTCGCCGTTCGCGGACGCGAAGAGGGTGGTGAGGTCCGCCTTCTCCTGCGCGATCCCGGCAAACCGGGCCACACGCTCGTCGTAGGCAGCCTGCGCCGCCTGCAGCTCGGGCGTCTCCAGGTCCGCCCCAAGGAGCGCGGCCAGCTCGGCGTAGCGCGCCAGGTTCCGGTCCGCCAACCCGGCTGCCGAGATGCCGATGACCGGCACGATCTCGTTCACGCGCTGGTAGCTCTCGTCGTCCGTGAAGCTCCAGGCGTACGGCGGTTCGCCGCTCTCCTCCTGCGGGCCCCAGGTCACGGTCACAAAGAGATCGGGCTTGATCTCCAGCAGCTTTTCGACGTTCGGGTCCGGCGCGCCAGCGTTGGCGGTGATATTCGGCGTGGCGCGGTCGAGGTTGCCCCAGGCCGCGTCGGTAGCGACCGTCCAGCCCGAGACAGCTTCCGGCCGGATACCGAAATCCCATAAGGCCGTGGCGGCATTGAGGTCGGCCACGATCCGGCGCGGCGCGGCCGGCAGCGTCACGGTCTTGCCCGCGTCATCGGTGAAGGTCCACTCACCCCCGGGAGTGGCGTCCTGGGCCAGTGCGGCTCCGCCAGCCAACCGGAGCACGGCCACCGCCCCCAGCCCGGCCAGCGCCTGGCGTCGTGACATGCGCATCGCGTGTGCTTCTCCTGTCGTGATCCTGCGGTGTGCGAAGCGCTGCTACTCCGTCACCTTCTCGGCGTTTTGCAGCGATTCGGTGAGGTGGGCCAGGGCGGCGGTGAGTCCCTGGTAGCTCTGGATGAAGTCCTGATCCCAGGCGAAGACCTGCCCGGCCTTGACTGCCGGCAGGGCGCCGTAGGTGGGGTGCGCGGCCAGTTCCTCCGGGGTGAGGGTGCCGGTACGCGAGGACTGGAAGATGAGGTCCGAGGGGTATTTTATGGCCTGCTCGGTGCTCAACGACTCCCAGTACTCACCCTCCGGCACGTTCTCCGGCACGATGATGTGCATGCCCAGCGCCTGGTACATGGCCAGGTCCGCCCAGATCGGTGGGTAGGCGATGTAGAGCTCCGTGGGATCGGCGTAGATGAAGAGCGAGGTGATCCCGGCGTCCGCCGTCTCCTGCGCCACTGCGCTGAACGTGGCAGCAGCATCTTCGTAGGCAGCTTTGGCCTCCTGGATATCCGGGGCCGCCAGGTCCGCGCCGAGCAGCGCCGCCAGTTCGGCGAAGCGCTCGGTGTTGTGATCCGCGCGGCCAGAGCCGGAGATGGCGATCACCGGCACGGCGGCGTTGGTGCGCTCGTAGTCCGCCGGCTCCAGGAAGCTCCAGACGTAGGGGTTGTCCTCGTCGCCCCAGTAAATGGTGACAAAGAGGTCGATATCCTCCGCCAGCAGGGTTTCCAGGTCCGGCGTCGGCGAGCCGGCGGCCACGTTGATGACGGGGGTGTCACGATCCACGTTGCCCCAGGAGGCGGCCGTGTCCACGGTGTAGCCGGCAACGGCGACCGGGCGGATGCCGAAGTCCCAGAGCGCGGAGGCGGCGTTCAGGTCGGCGGCGATCCGGAGGGGACGCTCCGGCAAATCCAGGGTCTTGCCCGCGTCATCCGTGAAGCTCCACCCGCGCTCGTTCGCCCCCGGCGTGGCCTGCCGCGCCAGCAGGGATCGCGGCCCGGCCAGCACGGCCAGCGCCCCCAGCGACCCCACCATCCGGCGCCGCGTTATCACACCAGACCGCATCCCGCGTTCCATCTGCATGGACGTTTCGCTCCCCTTGCTGCAACCCACAAGCCGCGCCTGCGCCGTACACCGGGCAGGCGCATTCATATCCGACTATAGCAGTCGGATATAACGCGGCCAAGCCGGCTTCGCCCGTGCCTGCTTGGCACGAGACTTGCTTGCACGGCGGCAGGGCCCCGCGCCTGAACAGAATCAGAAAAGGACATTGACTTGGTGTTTCATCGCGCTCGACCCTGGCGCGCGCGTCGGCCAGCTTTCGGAACACGAGCCGGTACCCGGCTGCGTGGAACGCCAACAGTGACGCAGGAGATCGCCGATCTGGCCGCGCCGCCCCTAGAGGCGGAGGAGCTGGTGGATCGGCGTTCCATTAGCGTGCTCGGCATCCGCCGCCGCTACTGGGAGATGACGCACGGCTGGACGGCGCCAGCCAGTTCGCGGGAAACATCCGAGATCGACACCCCCGGCCGCGTGGCCTGAAGACAAGCCCGCGTACTCCGCGAGCGCCGTGACTGCTGATGACCACCGGCTCCCCGGCGCCAGGCGATGTGGCGCACGACTCCGAGGTGGCGGCCAAAGCCGCCGGTCTGCGCTTCACCCACCTGGACCGCCCAGGCATCACCCGGCAACCCCTGAAAGCGGGCTGGCGTTACCGGGGACCGGACGGCAAGATCCTGCGTGACAAGAAGCAGATCGCGCGGATCAACGCGCTCGTGATTCCCCCGGCCTGGACCGATGTCTGGATCAACCCGGATCCGCGCGGGCACATCCAGGCCACCGGGCGTGATGCCCGTGGGCGGAAGCAGTACCGCTACCACGACACCTGGCGGGCAACCCGGGACGAGGCCAAGTTCGCCCGCCTGGCGGCCTTTGGCCGCGCCTTGCCCGCCATCCGCGAGCGCGTGGCCAGCGACCTCCAGCAGCGCGGCCTCCCCCGCGAGAAGGTGGAAGCGACGGTTGTGCGCTTGCTGGATGAATCCCTGATCCGCATCGGGAACGAGGAGTACGCGCGCGAGAACGCCTCGTTTGGGCTGACGACCTTGCAGAATGAGCACGTTGCGGTGGAGGGCGGGAAGCTGCGCTTTCACTTCCGGGGCAAGAGCGGCAAGGAGCATGACGTGGATGTCCGGGACCGCCGGGTCGCCACCATCGTGCGCAAGCTGCAGGATCTGCCCGGGCAGCACCTCTTCCAGTACCGCGACGAGGAGGGCGAGCTGCGCCCGATTACCTCCGACCAGGTTAACGACTACCTGCGGGAGGTGACCGGGGAGCCGTTCACCGCCAAGGATTTCCGCACCTGGGCGGGCACCGTGCTGGCCTGCCGCCTCCTGGGTGAGACGGAGTGCGCCGGGACCGAGCGCGAGCGCCACGCGCATATCGTCAGCGCGATCGATGCCGTTGCCGCCCGCCTGGGCAACACGCGGGCGGTCTGCCGCTCGTCCTACATCTACCCATCCATCCTGCAGCGCTACGCGGACGGGACCTGGCCGGATGCCCCGGGTGCCGCCCCGGCGCCACCAGATGTGCCGCTGCTGGACGAGTGTGAGCGCATGCTCCTGGCGTACCTGGAGGCAGATGCCGCAACGTAAGCGCGGCCCTGGAGGAAGACCCTCGGTCGCATCAGCCGACTCTTCCTTCAAGATGTCACTGAAGTCGCATGTTATCGCATGTTATGGTACGATGTCTGGAGCACGCGTTCCGGAGATGGCCTTCGAGCGCACCCCCTGCGGTCGGTGCGTGCCACGATGCCCTGTTGGCGTCGCCACCGTCGCTTGGCTCTGTGGTCTCACATGACCGCGAGCAGGCGGAGGCGTCGTGCGTTCCCGCGCAGTTGGTTCCCTCTTCCCGGCCGCGCCACCCTCCCTGTGGCTCCTCGCTGCAGCTGGGCAATCGAGCGGAATACGGAAGGAGCGGACCAGGTGATGAACGATTCACGCATCGAGGCAATCGAAATGCGTGGTTCCGCGGGGCTTGGCGTCTATCTCCGGGTGGAAGAGGATCAGCGCGTCTACCGGGTCGCTCCGGTGCGTGACCCCCGGCAACCTCGCTTCTGGTGCCTGGCGGCCTTCGAGTGCAGCGCCTGCGGCATCCCCCTGACGGGCGACGCGATCTGGGCGGGCTGGTGGGGTTCGGCATCCGGGGAGCTTCCGGCCCTGCTGGATGCTCTGCGCAGCACGGACATCACCTGGCCGCACGACGCCGACGGCGACGCCCTGCGCAAGGCCCTGCTCCAGTCTCGGCCGGCGCTGGGAACCCCATCGGGCCACGTCATGGAAGAAGCTGTCGAGGCGGTCTAGCCCCTCGGCCCGCTCTGGCCCAATATCTCATCGCACAGCGCATAACTGACCGTAACACTGCGTGCCTCTAGCATGTGATCGAGTGTTACGGTCATTTCGTACGTGCTGCTTGATGGGGTGGTGTTTCGCCGCGAACGCACCATCTGCGCGATGCCTGGTGCGGTTGCACGGCTGGTGTCCACGCATCATCCCGGGCAGCGTGTTCCAGAGCGTCCTGGCCGTGCGAAGTGCCAGCCCCTCCCGCGCTACACCGCGCCCGCGCGATCCGCGAACCGCCCGGCGCTGAGGAACGCGATGTCGTGCGCGGTTTCGCCATTGATGGCCAGGTCCGCCAGGATTTCGCCAACCACCGGCGCGAACTTGAAGCCACGCCCGGAAAAGCCGCACCCCAGGATCACGCCCGGCTGATGGGGGTGGCGGTCGACGATGAAATCGCCGTCCACGGTGTAGGTGCACATGCAGGTCGATTGCGCCACCACCTCGCCGGTGGAGCCCGGCAGGTAGCGATCCAGCACGTCGCGGAAGAACGTCATCTCCTCGGGGGCAATGGTGCGGTCGATGGTGCGGGCGGTGGTCACCGGGCCGGCGCTGACCCCAATCTTGACACCCACGTTCCCCGTGGCGGGCATCCCGTAGAAATGGCCCTCCGGCACATCGAGCAGGAAGTTCGGCGCACCCGCCTCTTCGGTCCACCAATCTGGCCGGGTGGGGCGGAAGTAGGCGTTGACGCGGC
>JALYWD010000606.1 GCA_030852885.1 Chloroflexota bacterium
GGCGCAAACAGGAGCGTGACGGCGACGCGGTCGGCGGGCACAAACCTCGCCAGAGGTGGCGGCCGGAGCTGCGGATTATTGGTAGATACCGACACTGAGCCCTGTCTCGCAGATGAGTAATTGGGAGAGCAGACGCCGAAGCCTGTTCTCCCAATTGCCAGAACACTCAGAGTTCCCGACCGAAGATTGTTCCCTGGCTCTACGGAAGAGCGGTCGTCATCGCGCCGTCCGCATGGGCGGCCAGGCCCGAGACGTATGATGCGGCCGGTGAAAGCAGGAAGGCCGCGAAGGCCCCGAACTCGCTCGGCTCGCCGTAGCGGCCGAAGGGGATCGCCTTGCTGGACTCTGCGGCGGCCTCCTGCTGGGTGATACCCACGGCCTCAGCGCGAATCTTGTCCAGCGAACGGATACGGTCGGTATTGATGCGGCCCGGCGCCAGGGAATTGACGCGGATGCGTGGCGCCAGCTCGATAGCCAGGGTCTTGGCCAGGGCCGTCACCCCAGGGCGCAGCACGTTGGACGTGTCCAGGTTGTTGACCGGCTGCCGCACCGAGGTCGAGGTGATGAAGAGGATGGCTCCGCCGTCGTTGATCTTGGGCACCAGCAGCTTCAGCATGCGCAGCGGCCCACCGATGAGCAGTTCGTAGGAACCGAGCCATTGCTCCTCAGTAATGTCGAGCGCCTTGCCAGCAGGTGGGCCACCAGCGTTGATGACCAACCCGTCCAGTTTGCCGCCAAAGTTCGCATCCACGGCGGCAGCCACCTTGGCCGCGGTGCCCGGATCCGCCATGTCACCGGTCACGCCGATTGCAGCATCACCCAGTTCAGCGATGGCGCGGTCGACACTCTCCTGATCCCGGGAGAGTAGGAGTACCCTGGCCCCATCCGCAACCAGCGCATTAGCCGTACCGCGGCCCAATCCCCTGCTACCGCCGCCGATAACGAATGTCTTGTCTTTGACTCCGAGATCCATGTTCCCTCCTGGTGATGAATTCTGCGCCGCCAGCGCTAGCCGATCGCAGCCACCCGCGCGGCGAACGCCTCAATGGCCTTATTGTCGGGCAACGCGCCCAGTTCCAGGTCGTATGTCCGCGACTCTCCTGGTTGCAGGATGATCAATTCGCCCGATTCACGCGCGGGCAGCCGGCCGGACGTGCGATTCGTGCTCGGTTCGATGCCCACCACGTACGTCCCCTGCCCCAGCATGCGCCAGATGAAGTGGTACGGCAACTGGGTCTTGTTGAACACCTCATACGCGCCGAAGCCGGCCGCCCGGTTGGCGATAGCCACCGGCACGCTGCCATCTGGCTCGGCGCTCACGTCGTGTTCTGTGACCTGCTCCTCGTACCCGGCTGCGGGGCCGTGGAAGGTGCGGTAGCCGGCCACGTCGTGGCTGCCACGCGGCGCGGGGTTGCTGGCCGGGATGAGCAGTTCCGCACCGTCATCCAGCGCCGGAAAGCCGACGTTGACGTGGTAGAGGTACATGTGCGGCGTCGGGTTCCAGCCCGCGTTCGTTACCTCATCGTGGATGCGCAGGCGGTTCTCCCCGACCTTTGCTTCCACCCGCCGCCTGAGCAGAAAGTTCTCCCCGAACACCGCGACCTGCTGCATCTCCCCTTCCGCCCAGAGGGTGGCCTCGTCACCTTCCCAGCGAACGCCGTAGCCGGTGAGCCGGGCCGGCGTGTAGGAAACGCGGCCATGCAGGCCGTACTTCTCCGAGGTCTTGGCGGGATAGTGGTGATGCTCCGCCGTGTCCTCGGCCATGAAGAGCGCGTGCTCCATGCCGCAGGTAGTGACCAGGCCGCCACCGAAGCCGCGCAGCCAGCCCAGGTCTTCCGGCTCGAAGTACCAGGGGCCACTGAATCCGGTGGCGCTTTGCCAGCCCAGCGCCCGGCCCTGGTGCTCGCAGCGGCCAATATCCATGGCGCGGTCCACGATGACATCGAACTCGAAGCCGCTGCCGGTGCGGAACTCCAGCACGCGGACACCACGCTCCGTGCCGTCGGCACGCTCAACCAGTTGCACCCCGGCCACCTGCTCCAGGCGGCCAACACGCCGCAAGAGTTCTTCGCGCGTAAAGTCTCTTCCAAAGAGATGTGGCATCGTTTCCCTCCGGGAGAACCCTCACCCCAACCCCTCGCCCTGCGCAAGTACTCAGGGAGAGGGGCTGGGGGGTGAGGGTCTGGATCCTAGTTCAACGAGTGGACGATGGAAACCTTGATCGCGTCCTTGCCGTGCTTGTGCTCTGCCGTCTCGAAGGCCGTGGCGATTTCGTCCAGCGGGAAGCGCTCCGAGATGTAGCCGCGGCCGGCGAAGGCGCCCGAGGCCAGCCCGTCCAGGGCAATCTGGAACTCGGGGACACCGCCCCACTTGGCGTAGCTGAAGCAGGAGACGATAGAGAGCTCGTTGATGAGGAAGCCGGGTGTCAGCATGACGGGCTGCTGCGGGAAGACCCCGAGCACCCCGATCTTGCCGCCACGCCGCGCGATCTCCAGGCCCTGCTGCACGTAGTGCTGTGCGCCGCCCACGGCATCGAAGACGACATCCGGACCCCGGCCGTTGGTGAGCTCACGCATGCGGGCGTTCACGTCTTCCCGGGCGCTGTCGATGACCACGTCGATTCCTGATTCAAGCGCGAACTCGCGGCCCAGCTTGCTCCGGGTGGCCAGGGCCACCAGGGATGCGCCAGCCCACTTGGCTGCCTGCGCCGTGGCAATACCGATGGCGCCACCCCCGAAGACCAGCACGGTGTTACCCATGTGGATGCCCATCACGTTGATGGCGTGAACGCCGACGGCGAGCACATCCAGCAGCGACGCGTCCTCATAGGAGACGTTGTCCGGGAGCGGGAAAACGTTCTTCGCCGGGGCCTTCGAGTACTCGCCGAACCCGCCGCTCCAGCCGATGCCAATGTGCTGCAACTCCGGGCAGAGGTGGTAGTCGCCGACCTGGCAGTCAACACATTGGTCGCAGGCGAGCAGTGGCTCGACCGCGACGCGGTCCCCCACCTGCACGTTCGTGACGCCCGGTCCAACCGCCACGATCTCGCCGCAGAGTTCGTGGCCCATCACCTTGCCCAGGATGCGCGGCATGACATCCGGCAAGCTACCGGAGTACAGGTGCAAATCGCTGCCGCAAATGCCCGAGACCGTGTTCCTGACCAGGACTTCGCCTGGGCCAATCTCCAGGTCAGGAATCTCCTGCACCTCAAGCTTGCCAGGAGCTACCAGAACTGCCGCGCGCATCGTCATCTCCCATTGGCGCCGCACCGCGCCGCATTGAAACGGTATGGGGCGATGCTATCACTGTAGTGGGGATTGGGCAGCGACACGCGGGATGCTGCGCCGCTCGGGGCACTCGCACGGCGTGCGCCGGGCGCCAGCGGCTCAGACGACCGCGGCGTCGCCGCTGGTTACCTGCCACCTCCGGCGCAGCGAAGCGGCTGAGGGCAGGCGCAACGTGAAGGTGGAGCCCTTGCCCGGAGCACTGGAGACGGTCACGTCACCTTCCATCTGCCGGGCCAGCCGCTGGGCGATGGCCAACCCCAGCCCGGCGCCACCATGGCGGCGGCTTAGCCGGGTGTCCCGCTGACGGAACGAATCGAAGACGTGCGGGATCTCATCCTCGGCGATACCGATACCGGTATCCGCGACCGACGCCTCCACCCAGTCGCCCTGGACCTGAGCCGTAAGGCGTATTTCGCCCGACCCGGTGAACTTCACGGCGTTGTCGGCCATGCTGAGCAGAATCTGGCTTACGCGCTCCGTGTCGCCAAGCACGTCCGGCAATTCCCTCGGGATCTCCAGTACGAGAGCCAGACCCCTGGCGGATGCCTCCGGCTTGATAGCCTGGAAGGCAGCTCCCAGGACCGCGGACAGATCGACCACCTCGTTTTTCATGTCCAGTCTTCCCGATTCCATGCGCGAGAGGTCCAACATCTGCCCAATCAGGCTGACCATGCGCGTAGCGCCCTGGTGGATGTAGCCGATGTCCTCCAGTTGCAATGGATTCAACTCGCCGTCGTGGCCGCCCAGCAGCAGATCCGCGTACCCCAGGACTGACTGCAGGGGTGTGCGCAGCTCGTGGCTCATCATCGCCAGGAACAGGGCCTTGGTGCGCTCCCCTGACTCGGCGGCCTCCAGCGCGGCGCGCACTTCGCGCTCGGTGGCCAGTCGGTCCGAGATATCACGGGCGATGACTGACACGCCGGTCACGTTGCCGTCTGCATCCACCAGCCTGGAAACAGACATGGCAATGTCTATGCACTCGCCATCCCGACGGTGTACCCGGTCATCGAAGCGCCAGTTCGCACCTCGGTTCTCGAGTTCAGCGACACTTGGCAATTGGACATTATCAGCGGGGAACACATCCATCAGGGTCCGGCCAATGACTTCGTCCGCCGCGTAACCGGTGATGCGTTCGGCGCCCGCGTTCCAGCTCGTGATGACGCCGTCCACGGTCCGCGAATAGATAATGTCGTCCGCCGAATCCACAATCGCCGCCAGGCGAGCCATGGCCGCCCGCGCTTCCCGCTGTCCCGTTACGTCAATCAGGATGCCCAGCCAGGCAACAATCTGGCCGTCATCATCCCGGATGACTGAGGAGAAATTCTCCATCCAGACGTAGCGACCATCGGCAGTGCGGAAGCGATACTCCAGAGACAACCGCCCTACTCCGTCGATTGCGGAAAGGGCCTCCCTCCGGACGCGCTCGCGGTCCTCCGGGTGGACCAGGCCGAGCCAGCCACCGTCTGAGAAGTACTGCTTGCTCTGCTCGAGCGAGTATCCAGTCATCGTCTCGAAACACGGGCTGAGATAGAGGATGTTGCCGGATGAACCAGGTCCAAGCAGGTAGACACCAGCGGGAAGATTCTCCACTAGCGTCTGGAAGCGGGTTTCAGCCTGGCGCAGATCATCTTCCACGCTCCGCTGCTCGGTGACATCCCGCACGTGAACTGCCAGGCCCTCTGCCGTGGGAACGATATGGACCGCGAGCCAGATCTGACGCGGCTTGTAGTAATACTCCGCGACGTACACCGGCTGGCGCTCTCGCATGGCGCTTTCCAGAACGCCGGCAAAATCCGCCAGTGTCGCCGGATCCAGCACGTCCTGCAGTTTCCGGCCCACCATCTGTGAGCGAGAACCCCCGAGGACAGCCTCGGCGGCAGCGTTCATCCGGGCAATTCGCCACTCCCAATCCACTTCAACGAACGCGCTGCCTACCCGGTCAAGGATGTCATGCAAATGGGCGCGCGCCTTCGCCAGCCGCTCCTGCGCGGCCCGCTGCTCCGTCAGGTCCTGCCCATGAGTGAGGAAATACGCGGGCTGCCCCTGTTCATCCTCCAGGACGGCAACTGACATACTCACCCAGCAGGCAGAGCCATCCCGCCGCACGAGCGGCAGTTCGGGGTCCACACCGGGGCTCATGCCTCGCTGGAGAAGATCCGCGGCGACATCCAGTTGCGCATCCTCCGCCGGGAGGACCTGGGTGATCGGCATGCCCTGCATCTCGCCGGGGGTGTAGCCAAGCATCGTGCAGGTTGCGCGGTTCACCAGGATGAAGCGGCCATCCAGCCCGATCAGGGACATGGCGGCAGGAGTGACGTCGAAGGCTGCGCGAAACCGGCTCTCGCTTTCCACCAGCGCCCGCTCCGCCAGCTTGCGCTCCGTAATGTCCTGCGAAATGCTGCTGCTGCCCACAATCTGACCGGCCGCGTCCAGCATCGGGAAAATGGTCACCGCGACAGGAATACGGCGGCCGTCACGGGTCAAGCCCACGGTTTCGAAGTTTTCCACCACCTGCCCTGCGCGCAGCAGTTCCACCAGGCGTTGCGGACCGTCGGCCAATTCTTCTGGCACCAGCATGGAGACATGCTGTCCGACGGCGTCTGCGGCGGTATATCCATAGAACTGCTCCGCTGCCGGGCTCCAGAACGTGATGACGCCGTCAAGATCCGCCTGCGTGACAGGGAATGGACAGTGCTTGACGAAAGCCAGGAGGTGATCGATGGAGTCAGTGAAACATACGGGATTCGCTGGCACAGGTACACCAAATGACGCTGGAACACTCGGCCCTGGTAAGGAAGGGAACACCCCCACGCATCCTGTCAGGTGATCGATGCGCCGGTCCAGGTGATCTCACCATCGCCGAGAAGTGAAGTGTCAGCAAGCATGATACCCCCGGACTGGCGTCATGAGCGCGGGTTGGCTACAGACGACAGGACTCGTCGCCTACCCCCAGCCGAACTGCCGCTCCAGCGCCTTGCCATCCACATGCATGAGGAGCGGTGAACCGTGCGGGCAGACGGCGGGAGTGCCGGTATGGCCCAGACCTTCGACCAGGGCGCGCATCAGCGGCCAGGCGAGCGGACGGCCCCGGCGCACGGCGGTGCGGCAGGAGAGGCGGACCAGCAGGCGCTCCTGCCACGTCTCACCGTCGCCGGCTTCAGCTTCGTCAGCGGCCAGGAGCAGCGCGTCGGCGAGGGCGTCGGGGTCCGCCAGGTCATCGAGCGCACCGCCCGGCAGGACGCCGGGCAGCACCGGGGCGGCGCGGAGCAGGAACGCACGGCAACCAAACTCCTCCAGCGCAAAGCCGAGTTGCGCCAGCTCGGGCAAGCGGCGCGTGAGGGCGGCCGCCCGCGCCGCGCCCAACTCAACCAGCAGCGGCTCTGGCAGCGGCGGCGCGTGCTCGACCAGGCGCTCGCGATCGGTCATCGCGTGCGCGGCCCGCATCCGCTCGTACAGGATGCGCTCGTGCGCGCGGTGCTGATCGACCAGGTAGAGCCCGGCGTCCCCCTCCAGCAGGAGCAACCTCGCGCCGAGCTGCCCGAGCAAGCGCAGCGGCGGCAGCCCGGGTGTGATGATCGGAGCGGCGTCATCCCAGGTGGCGGGTGCCTCCGCCAGCGCATGCTCCGCTTCCCGCGCCAGGGCGGCAGCGCCGGCAAGTGGCTCCCAGCGCAGCGCCAGCGGCCGCCGGCCGAGGGCATCGCGCACCAGTTCCGCCATCCCCTGGGCGATCTCGCGTTCCCCGCGCAGCCGCACCTCCAGCTTGGCCGGATGCACATTGACATCCACGCGCCGGGGATCGACCTCGACCGTGAAAACCAGGACCGGGTGCCGCCCGCGAGGCAGCAGGGGCCGGTAGGCTGCCTCCAGCACCGGCTGCAGCCCACGCCCAAAGACCGGACGGCCATTGACCAGCAGCGTAATGCTGCCCCGGCCAGAGCGCGTCACCTCCGCCCCGCTGATAGCCCCGCGAATCCGTGCGCCACCAATCTCCACCGGTCCCAGCGGCAACAGCGCAGGCAGCAGCGCCTGGCCGTGCGTCTCGGCGATGACCGAGATGAGATCGCCGGAGCCAGTTGATTGCAGCGCGAGCCGGTCGTCGTTGTACAGACTGAAGCGTACACCTGGCGCGGCCAGGGCCAGCCGCCGCACGACCGCACTGATCTGGGTCATCTCGGTGCGGTTGTGGCTTCCGGCGAACGCCGCGCGCCGCGCCGGGAGATCCGCAAAGAGCCCGCGCACCGTAACCGTGGTGCCGGGCGCGCGGGCTGCGGGTTCATCGCGCAACTCGCGGCCACCGCGCAGTGTCAGCCGCCAGCCGCCAGCCGCGCCACCGCGCGTGGCGGACACGATATCAAGCTCAGCCACCCCGGCAATACTGGGCAGCGCCTCGCCCCGGAACCCGAGCGTGCGCACGGAAGCCAGCCCGCCCGCTGGAAACTTGCTGGTGGCGTGACGCTGGCAGGCCAGCCAGAGATCGGCGGCCCGGATGCCGTGGCCGTCATCGCCAACGCGGATCAGGTCCAACCCACCGCCCCGGACATCGATACGCACCGCCCGCGCCCCGGCATCCAGCGCGTTCTCGATCAGCTCCTTGACCACCGACGCGGGCCGCTCGATCGTCTCTCCCGCCGCAATCCCGGCCGCCACGTTCGTCGGCAGCACGCGGATCGCGCTCTCGCGGGACACGCCGTTCCCAAGATCAGCCAGACCGGGCGGCGGCATCGTGAGTTCGGGGGAGAATTCAGAATCCACGGGCACATCCGGGCGGGCTGCTGCGGTGCCAGCATCTGACTGTGACAGGCGGGCAACCATATCACGGGGTGTGATCGCGCGTGCGTTCAGGCGCAAGCCCAGCAGCGGAAACTGCGGCGGGCCGCAACCTTCAATGGTCCGTGCTTGCACTGTGTCGCTACCATCACACAACAGCTTGCCT
Source organism: Chloroflexota bacterium (assembly GCA_030852885.1). Lineage (GTDB taxonomy): Bacteria > Chloroflexota > Chloroflexia > Thermomicrobiales > UBA6265 > JACCXM01. The sequence continues at coordinate 8,221 of JALYWD010000606.1, forward strand.
TCGCCCATGGTTCACCCTGTCTGGAAAAGGAACGCATGTCCACTGAAACACCTGTCGATCCCAGACTGGCCAACCTGCTGACACAGGAAAGCCCGGTGCTTTCCGAGACCGACATCGTGCAACTGATGCCCTTCGGAGAGGTGCGTCCGGTGCGCGCGGGCGACGTGCTCATAGAGAGCGGCGCAGGCCACTACCCGCTGATCGTGGTCCTGGCCGGCAAGGTCGCGGTGTATGCGCGGGACGGCGAACACTCCTCCCTCATCCGCTCCAGCGGCCCGGGCGAGTTCCACGGGGAGCTGGGTGTTCTCACCGGGCAAGACTCCGTCTTTGACTGCATCGTTGATGAAGATGGCGAGGTGCTGGTGCTCCCCGCCAGCGCGGTACAGGAGATCGTGGAAACCTTCCCCATCATCAGCGATGTCCTGATCCGCACCCTCGCGGTGCGCCGCGAAATCCTCATGGTCAAGGCCGCCACCTCCCTGCTGTTGATCGGGCCGGAGGGCTCATCGGACATCAACCGCCTGGAAGAGTTCTGCGCTCGCAATCACATTCCTCACCGCTGGCTGGCGGTAGATGACCCGGAAGCGATCCGCCGCATGCGGCGGTTTGGCGCGGGTGGCACCACTGATGTCTGGGTGATCGTGCGCGATGAGCGGGCGCTGGCCAACCCCAGCACGCGCTACCTGGCGCGGATACTCGGGCTGGACCTGGTTATCGATCAGACCGCGCACGTTGATCTCATTGTGGTGGGCGCAGGCCCGGCCGGGCTTTCGGCGGCGGTCTACGCCGCGTCAGAGGGACTGAGCACCGTCGTCACGGACAACGTGGCCATCGGCGGCCAGGCCGGAACCTCATCTCGCATCGAGAACTACCTTGGCTTCCCCACTGGTATCTCTGGCGAGGAACTGGCGTTCCGGGCGCAGGTCCAGGCCATCAAGTTCGGCGCGCGGTTCGCTCTGCCACGCAATGCGACCAGCCTCCACATCGATGAGGATCGGCTGTTTGTGGTCACGCTCGATGACCGCTCGGAAATCCAGGCGCGGGCGGTCATCATCGCCACCGGGGCGCGCTACCGCCGCCTCGGCTTACCGCGCCAGGAGCAGTTCGAGGGCGCTGGCATCTACTACGCGGCAACGGAGGTCGAGGCGCGGCGCTGCCGCGCCGAGAATGTGATTGTGGTTGGCGGCGGCAACTCGGCGGGCCAGGCCGCCATGTTTCTCTCCGAGACCGCCCACCAGGTCTTTCTCGTGTACCGGGGTGAGAATCTGGCGCACAGCATGTCCCAGTATCTCGTCTCCCGCCTGCAACACGCGCCGAATGTCACCATCCTCACCAGTACCAATGTCGTCTCGCTCAACGGCGAGTTCGCGCTGGAGAGCGTCACGCTGGAGGGGCCGGACGGGCAACAGGAGATCACCACCCGGGCCGTCTTCGCCCTGATTGGCGCTACCCCCTGCACCGAATGGCTGCAAGGCGTCGTGGACCTGGACAGCAAGGGCTTCATCATCACTGGCAGCTCGCCCACGCATCCCACCGCCGCGCCATTCGAGACCAGCCTACCGGGCATCTTCGCGGTCGGGGATGTGCGGGCCAACTCCGTGAAGCGCGTTGCCTCGGCTGTCGGGGAAGGCTCTGTGGCCATCGCGGGCGTCCACCAGTACCTTGCGGCAACTCCCCTCCCGACCAGCCTGCTCCAGGAGATTCCAGCGTGACCGAGTTTCCCTCTGCAGAGAAGACCGAGTACCTGACCCAGTCCGCCTTCCCGACCCTCACGGACGAGCACATCGCGCTGCTGAAACCCCTGGGCGAAGTGCGCCAGACCGACGTGGGGGACGTGCTCTTCACCTCGGGCAAGCGACCCGTGATGATGGTGGTTGTCCTCTCAGGCCGCATCGAGGTCGTCGAGTCGACGGATGGTGCAGAGCGAGTCATTACGACAACCGGGCCTGGCCAATTTGTGGGCGAACTGTCGCTGCTCACGGGCCAAACCCCCTTTGCCACCTGTGTCGTGCGGGAGCCGGGCGAAGTGCTGCTCATTCCGGCGGAATCGGTCCAGCGCGTCGTCGCCACGATGCCTGCGGTCAGCGACATCCTTGTTACGGCTTTCGCGGCGCGCCGGCAGTTGCTGCTGCATGTTGGCGGCGCATCGCTGACCCTGATCGGTAACTCTTCATCGCCAGATGTGCTCCACTACGAGGCGTTCGTGCACCGCAACCGCATTCCGCACCGCTGGCTTGCTCCCGACGATCCGGTGGCAATTGCCCTGCTGGAACGTCTCGGCGCCACGGGCGCGGCCCGGGTCTGGGTCGTACTGCGTGGGCAGAAGGCATTGCCCGACCCGGGGCTGCTCTACCTCGCCAAGGCCCAGGGGCTGGATCTCGGCTTCGAGCAGAACGGACCTGCCGATCTGCTGGTGATTGGCGCAGGCCCGGCCGGGTTGGCCGCCGCCGTGTATGGAGCCTCCGAGGGACTGAACACCGTCGCGATCGACGATGTGGCCATCGGCGGGCAGGCAGGGTCCTCTTCCCGCATCGAAAACTACCTGGGATTCCCGACCGGGATCTCCGGAAGCGATCTGGCGTTCCGGGC
>JALYWD010000236.1 GCA_030852885.1 Chloroflexota bacterium
GTCACCCAGTAGCGCAGCGAGTCCATGACCAGGCGCAGGACCATGGGGTGACTGAGATCGAGGGTATTGCCGGTTCCGGTGACATCCACATAAAGACGGGGATTGTTCGTGTCCAGGCGGTAATACGCACGGTTGTCGATGCCCCGGAAGCAGACCGTGGGGCCAAGGTGATTCCCTTCCGCCGTATGGTTGTAGACCACATCGAGGATCACCTCGATCCCGGCGGCGTGGAGCGTGCGCACCATCTCCTTGAACTCGGTGACCTGCTGCCCCAGCGTACCTCCAACCGCGTAGCGTCCACTGGGAGCAAAGAAGCCGATCGAGTTGTAGCCCCAGTAGTTGGTGAGCTCGCGTTCCACCACGCTCTGCTCATCCAGCCAGTGATGAACCGGGAGCAACTCAACCGCCGTGACACCGAGCGATGTCAGGTGGGCAATGCTCTCCGGCTGCGCGAGACCCAGGTAGCTCCCGCGCAACTCCCGTGGGACGGCGTCGAACCGCTGGCTAAAGCCCTTGACATGAGTCTCGTAGATTACCGTGTCGCTCCAAGGGATAAGCGGCCGCCGATCACCCCGCCAGTCGAATGCTGGGTCAACCACGATGGAGCGCGGCACATAGGGCGCGTCGTCGCGCGTGCTGCGTCGCAGGTCGTTGGACTCATCACTCTGCGGCTCATAGCCCCTGACTGGACCCCGGAAATCGATCCTGCCGTGAATGGCCCGCGCATACGGATCGAGCAGCAGCTTCGCGGGGTTGAAACGATGGCCGCTCTCCGGGCGATATGGGCCGTAGACGCGGTAGCCATAGGCCTGCCCCGGGCCCAGACCTGGCACGTAGCCATGCCAGATCTGGTTGGTGTTCTCCGGCAACGTGATCCGCTCGGCCTCGTAGGGGTCATCCGGGCGCTCAAAGAGGCACAGTTCGACGGCCGTCGCATGCACCGACGCGATAGCGAAATTGACGCCACTGCCGTCCCACTGCGCGCCAAGGGATGCTGCGGCTCCGGGCCACGTGCGCGTGCGCGTGGAATCCCCACGGAGTGTGTTGCTCAAGGTCAGGGTGATCTGTAGCTCCCGCTGCTTCGTCTCGCTTCGCAGGTCAGCGTGACAGGTCGATGGCCAGGGGTCAAGTGGCCGGTGCCCGCACCAGATGTGTCGTCCCATGGCAAAATGCCCGCATGATTCGCCTGGCCGCTGTTGCTGACTTGCACGCTGGAGATGATGCCCGTGACGAACTGGCGTCTCACTTTGCCGGTCTCGCTGCCGAAGCCGATCTCCTGCTCATTGCTGGCGACCTGACCCGCTCCGGGCGTCCCGAGGAAGCAGAAGCGCTCGCGGGCGTGTTGCGAGATGCAGGTGTACCGGTAGTCGCCGTCCTCGGCAACGTCGACTACGACGCGGAAGGGGCTGCTGACATCGCGACAGTCATGCGCGCATCGGGCGTGCACGTGCTCGATCGCAGCAGTGTTGTGCTGGAAGTGTCCGGCGAGAAGGTCGCAATTGCCGGGGTGAAGGGCTTTGGTGGCGGGTTCGGCGCGGCGCTGGCCGAGGTCGCGGGTGAGCCCGAGATGCGCGCCTGGGTCCAGTACGCGGAAGATGAAGCAGACGCGCTGGAGGGAATCCTCACCTCGATGGTAGGCGACATCCGGCTGGCCCTGCTCCACTACGCGCCGATCACGGACACCATCACCGGGGAGCGACTGGAGCGCTACGCATTCGCGGGCAATTCCATGCTGGGCGCCGCCATCGACCGCGCCGGCGCCGACCTGGTGTTGCACGGGCATATTCACCGTGGCTCCCCGGCGGGCCGCACGCCTGGCGGCATACCCGTGCGCAATGTGGCGCAGCAAGTGATTCGCGAACCGTATGCGCTGTTTACCATCGAACGCGCTGAAGAGATGCCGCAGCGGGAGCGAAGGCGATGGCGCCGAGAACAGCGTGACGCCGCGCGGCTCCCGTGGCGGCGCAGACGGCAGCGCGTCCAGGAAGCGCCGGAGTACGACGTGGAGGGAACGGACGCGTGACGCAGCCATTCGCACTCGTCGCCACCTTGCACGATCCAGACGCAGCGAGCCTCCCATTCCTGGACCAGAGTGATGTCGTCGCGGCGTTGAGGTGGTACCCCATGGTGAGCGTGGCGGCGACGGTCGTCACGGATGTGCGAGTGACAGGTCGGTTGCAGGACCTGGGTGTGCAGGTCGTGGAGGGCGGCGTGACCGGGGTCGCTCGCCGCGCCGCGCTGGAGGCAATCCCGCACGATCTGGCCAGCAGTAATATCGACTTCGACCGCTGGCTGCACTGGTTGACGGCCTGGCCAGACGAACTGGAGAATCTCTCGGCCCGCATCGAGCGCGTCGTCGCCCGGCAGAAGGTCGCACCCTGGTGCATCGTGCTGGGGCGAACCGCCCGCGCTTTCGCGACGCACCCACAAGTGCAGCGGCTCCCCGAAACGGCCACCAACCGGACGCTCTCGCTCGTCGCCGGGAAGCCACTGGACGCGGTCTCAGGTGCGATCTGGCTCTCCCCGGAGGGCCGCGAGATCGTCCTCGCCTCGTCTATTGAAGCAAGCGCCGCCACCGATCTGGAGTGGGCCGGCCTCATCCTGCGCCAGGACCCGACGCGGCTCCTTGGCCTGCGCTTTGAGGGCCTGGAATGGGAAACTCCCGATTTCCACGCTGCCGTAATAGCCGAAGCCGGTGGCCTGGAGCCGTGGGTTCGCGCGACCTTCGACACGCCCGAGATGTGGACCTCACGCCTGCAACTCGCGGCGGCATCGGTCCTGGCCTTGCAGCGCGTGATGGCGGGGTAAACCTCGCCCGCTACGCTACGCCTTGGAGCGCTTCAATCGTCCGGGCGATCTCGTCCTCCGTGTTCCAGACATGTACCGCCAGTCGCACATTTTCGCCACGCGCAGCGCAGCGGATGCCCCGGGCCTGCAATGCCGCCTCTGCGGCTGCCGCATCACTCACCCGCAAACTGACGATTGAGCCAATAGGGTCCGGCCTGCCAAGCCCGGCGGCGAGTTGACGGGCCAGCGCTCGCACCTCGTCGAGCGCGCCGTCCGCCTGCCAATCAAGGAGCAACGCCAGTGATTGCTCAGCACCGACCCAGGCGTGCCAGGCCAGTGAGACATCGAAGCGTCGGGCATCCGGGGCGAGGTCGCCGTACGAGCCGCCAAAGCTGTGCTGAGGAACAGCGCTGCGCCAGTTTGCCAGCCAGGGAGGGAGCGTTTTCCAGCGATCCGGGCGCACCCGCAGGAAGCCAACCCCGCGTGGGCAAAGCAGGTGCTTGTAGCCATGGCAGACCAGGTAGTCAATGCTATCCAGGTAGGGTGCTACCGGCACGAAGGGGATACCGTGCGTGGCATCGAGCAGCACCTGCGCCCCATGCTCCCGCGCCGCGGCCACGATATCGCCCAGCGCCGCGCTTTCTCCGTCCTGGGAGCGGGTCAGGCTGAAAGCCACGATCCCGGTTTCCGGCGAGATTGCCTCCGCCAGATGTGTGAATGGCGCCCGCCGCAAACGAACTCCGTGCTCCCGCTCGGCAACGATCAAGGGGTAGCTGACCGAGGTAAACTCGTCGTCTGGCAGCAGGACTTCCGTGCCCGGCGCGAGGCTGGCGGCCACAACCCCGACGCCGACCGACGCGGTCGGGATGAGCGCGATCTCGTCTTCGCGGCTCCCGATCAGTTGCGCGAACAGCGCGCGGCTGCGATCCCCAGCCGGCTCCCAATCCCTCGCCCAGGCCGCCGTGCCGTCCTGCCACGTCCGGAGGGCGTACTCCAGGGCAGCTACCGTCGGCCGGGGAGGCAAGCCGTAGGTCGCGGCGTCGAGATAGATCGTATCCGGGGCTGGATCAAAGTACGCGCGAGCAGCGGTCAGCGGATTGGCAAGAGTAGACACGGCAACGTTCCTTTCTGGTCACCGTGTCTATTCTCGCGCGTTTTCAGGCGTCAGGCGACGCGTACCTGCCGATCCGGCCAGCCTGTTGCGCCATCGGGCAGCGGCGGGTTTCGCTCCATCGGGGCTACCGTACCTTCTCCGTCCGTAGCCCGCATCAACACGGTGACGTTGCTTGATACCTGTAGCGGATAGACCCAGCGCACCCAGGTGAAATTCGGATTGATGGAGGGCTCCAGCTCAGCATCGGCCCACGTTTGGCCTTCATCCGTGCTGATCTCCACGCGCAGGATGCCCCGGTTCCCGGCAGCCGCAACGCCTGCGACCAGCACCTCTCCCGCCTGAGCTTCGCTCCCCGAGGCGGGGGTATCGATGCGGCCCCAGATCTGGTAGTGCGCAGTGTCGCTCCAGCCACGCGTCTCCCAAAACCCCTTGTAGTCGAGATCAACCGCTTCGATCTGCTCCAGCCACTTGACGTTCTTCATCCCGTAGATGGGCGGCACGATGATGCGGGCCGGGCCACCGTGGTCCGAAGGGAGCGGCTCGCCGTTCATGGCCGTCACCAGCATGGTGCTGGGGGACATGGCGGTCGCGAACGGGATCGAGTCGTCATAGCCATCAGCGGCGCGGAACACGAGATCAACAGTCGCGGGGTTGATCCCCACCTCTTCCAGCAGTTCCCGCAGCGGGATCCCCGTCCACTCAGCGGTTCCAGCCAGGTCGCCGTTCAGTTCGTTGGAGATGCAGGAAAGCGTCGTGATGTTGCGGGTGGTAGAACGCTGCACCAGTTCGTCGAGCGTGTAGGTACGCGGGTTCTTGACCAGCCCGCCAATGCTCAAGGACCAGTTCGCGACGTCGACCACCGGGTCCGCGATGTTCTTGGAGACATGGTAGAAGTCAGCAACCGGCGTGATGACCGAGGTCAGCTTGCCTTCGGCCTCCAGCTCATCGAAGATCGCCTCGGAGTCGGCTCCAGCATCGGCGAGCACGGGCTCTGGTGTCGCGCTCTGCGCCGCCAGAGCCGGTGAGTCTGTCTCCGGAGCACCCTCGCGGGCACGTGCGGCGATATCGGCCGCTGCCTGCCGCTGCGCCTCGGTGTCTCCCCGGTCTGGAGCCTTGGCAAGCCGCCAGCCGAGCCATGCGACACCGCCAGCCAGCCCCGCCGCGGCCACGTTGTGCAGCGCGGAGCGGCGCGACATCCCGGTGTCGACGGTGGCTACTGCAGCGGGCGCGACCGCGTCTTCGCCCGTGAATGCGACGAAAGCGAGTGCCCAGCCGAGGCAGAAGAGGAGCGCCTGCGCCAGCAGCACGAAGGTGAACTGGCTCTCGAGGGCAAACATGCCTTCCCGCGCCAGCGGGAAGACTCCGGCGGTCAGTACCAGAAACAGCACTGCCGCCACACTGAGTGCGACGGCTGCGCGCGAAGAGGCGCTACCACGCGTTTGTGACAACGTCTCGACCAGTTGCCCGGCCCAGTAGCCGGCAAGCACGAAGCCGACGAGCACCGCCGCGAAAAGGGTGTTCTGCGCCAGGCTGCCAAAGGTCTCCGTGGCCCAGCCAAAGAGCGCGACCGGCGTGAGCCGCGCGACCGCCGCGACGACCGTCTCCGGCAAGGAGGGAGCGCTGGCCGCGCCGGCTGTGGCGCGCCAGACCAGGTCCAGGAAGAGGACCAGGAGCGTGGCGAGGGCGCCTGCCCGGCCCAAGCCACGGGTTTGAGATGGAGATTGGGATGGGATCATGCCTCTTGGCCTCCTGCGGCAGCCGCCAGTCACACGCAGCATGGACTGCCGGTCCACATGTCTAATGCAGGATACGGAATTTCGTGCCAGGTTGGATCATTCGGCGCAACGGAAAGGCGCGGATTCGTGCCTTATGCGAGCCCTGGGACGGAAACTCCATTGCCAGGCTGCTTCGCCGCTGGCTCGGCCAGTCGGGGTTCGGCACCGATTCCAGCCTGGTGCGCATGCACGGTCGCGACCAGCACCTGGTCCAGGAACTGGTTGATCTCGGCGTAGAGGCGAATGGCGCGTCGCGTAGCGAGACCCTGCTCCTCGATCAGCGCGCTCACCGCCTGCACCACCGGGAAGCGGAAATAGATGAACGCCTCCACCATCTCGGAGGCAGAGAGCCCAAGTTCCGCGCCACTGCGGCCATAGTGCGCGCCGATCTGTACGGCCTCTTCCAGCAGCGAGGGGCGGTCAGCTGCCGCTGCCGGGGACGCGGCGAAACGCACGGCCAGATCTACGAGGCGGCGCCCCAGGCGGCGATGCTCCTCCTGCGAGGCTCCGCTGTACGCGCGAAACCAGGGGCGCTCCCGCATGACGCGGAGAAAATCGTCCTCGTATCCGGAGAGCGAGCGGTCCGTAATGGTTTGCCGGGAAACGCGGGGCCGCTCCTGCAGTTGCGGTCCATCACCCACCAGCGAGCGCAGGTCAGCCTCGGCGTAGCGCCGGTGCCCGCCAGGCGTACGGAAGACCGGCACCTTGCCACTGTCGCTCCAGCGACGCAGCGTGCTTTGGTCAACCCCCAGAAAGGCACACGCCTCGTTGATGGTCAGCCAGCGTCCACCTGATGGTTCCGGTACCGTGATACCGACCGTGTCAGCTTTGTGGCGCGCTGTGCGACCTCGCGGCATGAGCAACCTCCCGTCTCCCGGCAGCGCAACATCGCGCGCCACGGCGGTGAATCGTCCGCGACGTACGGAATCCCTCTGCCGCGGCAGTGTGGAGCCGCGCCAGTGTACATGTGGGCAAATTGCTGTCAACCGGGGTTTTCGCGCAAGCTCTTGCAGGCCGTCCGTCCCGCGGCCCCGGTAGATACAATGCCAACCTGATCAGGAACCGTGACGTTATGCGGCAGAGGAGCCAGATGGTGACCAGTGCACCCGACACCGAGTTGACCTTCGCGACCGCGCGGGAGTTGGCACGACGCATCCGCGACCGTGAGATCTCGGCCAGCGAAGTGCTGGAGGCCCACCTGGCCCAGATCGAGCGCGTCAACCCGCACGTCAACGCCATCATCACGCTCATCCCGGACCAGGCCCGCGCCCAGGCCGCGGCGGCCGATGCGGCGTTGGCGCGCGGCGATGACGTGGGGCCGCTGCATGGCCTACCTATTGCCCACAAGGACACCACGGACACCAGGGGCATCCGCACAACCTACGGTTCACCGCTCTACCGTGACCACGTGCCCACGGCCAACGCCCTGATTGTGGAGCGGATTCAGCAGGCCGGCGCGATTCCCATTGGCAAGACGAATGTGCCGGAGTTTGGCGCGGGATCACAGACATTCAACACCCTCTTCGGGACCACGCTCAATCCCTACGACCTGACAAAGACGCCGGGGGGTTCCTCTGGCGGGGCTGCCACGGCCCTGGCCACCGGCATGATCCCGATCGCAGACGGGAGTGACCTCGGCGGTTCACTGCGCAATCCTGGCGGCTACTGCAACATCGTCGGCTACCGCCCGTCGGCGGGGCGCATCCCGAAGGTCAGCGATACGTCCGCCTGGTTCGACATGACGGTCAACGGCCCCCTCGCCCGCACCGTTGGGGATATCGCCCTCCTGATGAGCGTGGCGGCCGGGCCAGACTACCGCGCGCCACTGACGCTGGATGACCCGGGCTCGATCTTCACCGCGCCACTTGAGCGCGACTTCCGGGGCATCAAGGTCGCCTGGAGCCGCAACCTGGGTGGCCTGCCAGTCGATCCGCGCACTACGGCGGCGCTCGAAGCGCAACGTGGCGTCTTCGCGGACCTCGGCATTGACCTGGTCGAGGCTGAGCCGGACATGACCGGCGCGGACGAAGTCTTCGAGACCCTGCGCGCCTGGGAGTTCGAGGGCGGCCACGGCGAGGAACTGGACAACCACCGCGATCAACTCAAGAGCACCGTGATCTGGAACGTGGAGCGCGGGCGCGAGCTCTCGGGCGCTGACGTGAACCGTGCCTACCGGCTGCGCTCGGAACTCTTCCTGCGCGTCTGCGACTTCTTTCAGGACTACGACTTCCTGCTCCTGCCTGTCTCGCAGGTGCCACCCTTCCCGGCTGATACTGAGTACCCGACGGAAATCGACGGGGCGCCCATGCACACCTACATCGAGTGGATGCGCACCTGCTCCCGCATCACCACCACGGCCCATCCGGCCGTCTCGGTGCCGGCCGGGTTCACGCCAGAGGGTCTGCCCGTTGGGCTGCAGATCGTAGGGCGTGCCCGCGACGACTTCGGGGTGCTGCAACTGGCGCACGCCTTCGAGCAGGCTACGGAGTTCTGGAAGCAGCGTCCCGCGGTGCTCGATCTGGCAGTCAAGGGTTGACAGCGCGGTGGGGCGCGTTATCGTGCCTGCGTAAACCGCGTCCCGTGCCGGCTCTCGATCGCTGACCTCCCGAGAGGTGCCTCATGCGTGCTGTCGCCCTGCGTTCACTCCTCGCGACCCTGGTGTTTCTGGCTGCCCTCGCGGTACCGGCATGGCCCGGCATTGCCAGCGCCCAGGACGACGATGCCGCGTACCTGGCGGACATCATCCGCGCGCGGGACGCAGAGTCGCCCCTGGGTGATCCACTTTCCGGCAGCCTCGTGCAGCAGGCCGCGTTTGCGAGTGTGGAAGCAGCGAACATCTCGGCGGCAGACTTTACCGCGCGCGTCGTGTTCCAGAACCCGGATGATGACTCCGCGCCGTGGGACTTCGGCTTTGACTTCGGCCGGAACGCAGACGCGAGCCAGCGTGTCATGGTCGATTCCACCGGGGTCTGGCGCTATTCCCCGTACCCGGACGGCGCCAGCGATTCAGGGCCCGCCCCAACACTCGATGTGACACCTGGTGGCGTGAACACCCTCGACCTGGTCGTGGACGGGGAAACCGGCATCCTCGGCCTCAATGGCGAGTACGTCACCACGATTACGCTGCCGCCGGCCGCGACTTCCGATGTCTTCGTCACCAGCGGCGTGTATGGCTCCACGACGGTCGATGGACGTGAGATCCCGTTTGAGGATTTCACTGTCTGGGCCCTGCCAGACCTGAACGCGGCTGCTGAGGCCAGCCCCACGCCGTCCGGAGAGGTCATCAGCCTCAACCAGACGCCGGAAGCCGAGCAAACGCCCGCGCCGGACCAGAACGTACCTCCTTCCGACGAAGACCTGGCAATGTTCGCGTACCTGGTCGAGGCTCAGGCCGCCATACCGCCCGCGGCAGGGCCCTACACCGCGAACCTGAAAGAGGAAGCCGGGCCCATTGCGGTCTCCTGGGCGAATGTGGATCTGGCCGATTTCCACGCCACCGCCACCTTTACCGTGCCGGACGCGACCTCCGAGGTCCCGTGGGATATCGGCTTCATGTTCCGCGTCTCGGATGACGGCACGATACGGGTGGCCGTGGATCAGGACGGCGCCTGGTTCGCCTCGGTGGGTGAAGCCGCCCCATTCTCCACCGGTTCGCTCACTGGTCTCGACGCCGCGCCCGGCGCGGAGAACACTCTTGATCTGCTGGTCTCCGGTGACCGCGCCGTGCTCGGGGTCAATGGTTCCTACGCCGCGTCCATCGAGCTTCCGGCCGGCGGCACGGCTGGCGACGTGGCGGCAGGCGCTGGCTTCTTCACCGATCAGCAACTTGCGGAGCGCGTGACCAGCTTCCGGGACTTCGTGGTGCGCCCATTTGACCTGGAGGCGCTCGAGGCCCCCGAGGCGACACCGCCACCCACTGCTACCACCACCCTCTCACCTGAATCGGAGCAGCAGTTTGCCGGCTACGTTGCAAGCACAGAGAGTGTTGCTCCACTGATGGGCCCGCTCGCCGGGACACTGGAGGAAGGCGGCGCTGGCAGTGTCGCGCTCGCGAATGCTGGTGTGAGCCTTGCTGACTTCGGGGCAGTCGCTGCGTTCGTCAACCCGGATGATCTGTCAACGCTCTGGGACGGGGGTATCCAGTTCCGCACGGATGCCAACGGCGCCAACCGGGTTGTGCTTCGCTCCAATGGCCAGGTGCAGGTGGTGCAGGGCGACGGCTCGGTGGCGATTGCCGGGCAAGCGCCCAACTTTGACGCCACTCCCGGCGCCGTCAACACGCTGCAGGTCTTCGTGGTCGGAGACCAGGCGCTGGTCGGCGTCAACGGAACCCTGGTTGCCGACATTGCGCTCGTCGTCGCGCCGGTTCCTGGCGACGTGCAGGTTGGCGCTGGGTTCTTCGGGGAAGATCAAGTTGCCGGGCGAGTGACCGCCTATGATGGCTTCAGCGTCTGGTCAATCGGCTAGCCCTCAGCGGGAGAAATCGTGCAGGACAGGGACTTCACGGACATCCCCGAGGCGATCGCCGGGGAGATTGGAAGGCGTGCACCACGCCCGGTGCGCAGCGTCTACGCTCCCATGTTGCTGGAGCACTTCTTCATTTCCGCGGTGGTGGCGGTGCTGCTGATTCGCGCCTGGTTGGAGATTACCGGCTACCCGCAAATCGGCGGCGACGGGCTGCACATCGCCCACATGCTTTTCGGCGGCTTCATGATGATGGCCGCCATGGTCATCATGCTCGCGTACCTGGGGCGCCGCGCGCGCCTCATCGCCGCCATCCTTGGCGGCGCAGGTTTTGGCACCTTTATCGATGAACTCGGCAAGTTCATCACCAGCGACAACGACTACTTTTTCCAGCCCACCATTGCCCTGATCTACATTATTTTCGTGCTGCTCTTCCTCCTTGGGGAGCGGCTGGTGCGTCTGGCCCAGGCAACGCCAGGCGAACGGCTGGCACAAGCGCTCGATGTCACGACAGACGCGGTCATCGAGCAATTCCCGGCGACTGAGCGCGAATTGGCCCTGAGCCTGTTCTCCGAGGCAGACCCGAAGTCTCCGCTCACGGGATCGACGCAACGGGCGCTACGCAAGATCGCCGCGCAGCCTGATCCGCTCCCCAATATGGCCGAGCGTGTGGCAAACCGCATCGGGCGGGCCTACGCCTGGTTGACCAATCAGCGCTGGTTCCTGAAGTTCGTGCTCGTTATCTCCGCAATCGGCATTTTCTTCAGCCTCGTCGGCCTGGTCATCACCGTCGCCGTCGATCCCAACGAAACTGAAGTCGAATTGGCGACGAGTGTCGCCGCCGGCCCGCTGCTGCTTGCCAACGCCATTGCCGGGGCACTATTGGTGATCGGGTTGCTGGCGTTCCGTCGCTCGGTGCTCGCCGCGTTGGAGTGGTTCCGCAGGGCTGCGCTGGTCTCCCTGCTCATGGTCCAGCCGATTTCGTTCTATGACGAACAGCTCGCGGCCATTGTTGGGCTGGGGCTCAACCTCGCCTTGCTCTCCGCCCTGGAATTCGCCATCTCACGCGAGGTCGCCGCCACGGACCAGAGCCCGGCAGACATCATTGCCGTCACACCGCAATGAAGTGACGCAGTTCAGTGCTGGTTGCTGCCCACCGTGACGTACGAAGCACCCGGCGCGGCCTGGAATGGCTGATCCCTACGGCTCTTCCAGGCTGTCGCGCAGGATATCCATGTGCTCCAACGCCAGGCCAGTGCCGACTGCCACGCAGGAGAGCGGATCATCAGCCACGTAGCACGGCACGCCGGTGACTTCCATCAGCAGATCCGGCAGATGACGCAGCATCGCGCCACCGCCGGTGAGGATCATCCCCTTGTCGATGATGTCGGAGGAAAGCTCTGGCGGCGTCTCCTCCAGGACCGCGCGCACCGCCCCGATGATCGCTTCCAGCGGCTCGGTGATGGCGTCGGTCACTTCGTTGGCGTGAATCTGGATGGTGCGCGGGAGACCGGCGACCTCGTCCCGGCCCCGGACCTCCATGCGGATATCCTCGTCCACCGGCATGGCGGAGCCGATGGCGATCTTCACTTCCTCCGCTGTGCGCTCGCCCACCCGCAGGTTGTACTTGCGCTTGATGTAGTTGGCGATCGCCTCATCGAAGCGATTGCCGCCGACGCGCAGGGAGCGGGCCACCACGATCCCGTTCAGCGAGATGACCGCGACTTCCGTGGTACCCCCGCCGATGTCGATGATCATGTTGCCCGACGGATCTGCGACCGGCACACGCGCGCCGATGGCAGCGGCAAGCGGCTCCGAGATCAGGAACGCCTTGCGCGCCCCGGCCGCGAGAGCGGCATCACGGACGGCGCGCCGCTCCACGCCGGTCACGCCGGCAGGCACGCAGATCATGACTTCCGGCCGCACCAGCGAGAAGCGTCCGCAGCTCTTGTTGATGAAATACCGCAGCATTTCCTGCGTGACGACGTAGTCCGCGATGACGCCATCACGCATCGGCCGCACGACCTCAATCGTCTCGCGCGGCTCGCGCCCCAGCATGTTGCGGGCTTCAAGGCCGACCGCCTTGACTTTACCGTCCTTGGCAGAGATAGCAACAACCGATGGCTCGTTAATGACGATCCCACGGCCACGAAGGAAGACGAGGACGTTGGCCGTCCCGAGATCAATACCAATCTGTTTGGGCACGAATGTGAGCTCCGGCGTTGCGACTGATAATCCGGGCTTCACAGCAACGCGCGACACCTGCCCGGCGGTACATACTGAAGGGCGATAGTAGCATAGGCAATCTGGGCCTCTGCGCGTCATGTGGGAGTTGACCGGGTGCCACAACAGCAGCGTCAGGAAAACAATAAATCACAGGAGCGCCACCCCCCGGCACAGGGCAGGCCACGGTCGGACCAGCAGCACCATCGCCCGCCTCAGGAGTCACGCCGCAAGCGTGGTGAACAACGCGCCAGCTCATGGGGGGACGGCGTAGACCGTGCCTGGTGCGCCAGGGCGCTGACCCTCCTACCCGAAACCTTCCCGGTCGAGTCCCACTCTGGCGCAGCCACAATCGCGCCAAGAGTTGTTGATCGCCGCGAGCAGATGATCCTGCTCTGCAATTTCTCGCACAGCGGGGAACATCAGTGGCCAGCACTGAATATCCTCTTGCGCGGTGGCGATGCCCCACCCGAGGCAGACGGCGCGGAGAACTGAAAAGCGTCCAGGGAGAGGTGCTGACGGTCCGGGGAGGGAAGGGGGAAACCGGACCGTCAGGCGGGGGTGTCAGAACGGACATGTTGGGGACCGTGCTGACAGCGTTATGGTATGCCAATGTGGCACAACTTGCAAGGTTACGTCGTGTTGCGTGCCATCCTTGTGCACATTGCCCGTAGACAGATCACGGCTCTTTAGTGCAACTGCGCGACGGCCACCCTATCCAGCCACTGCCGCATCTCGTCGCAGTGTCCCTCCAGATCGAGGGTCCGGCTCAGCAGCCACTCCCGAGCGCGTGCATCATGCGGCAGCCGGGCCGCCGCCAATCCCAGGGAGTGCGTGGCCTTCGCGAACTCGTCCAACGTCGCGTTCCATGACTGCCGTTGCCGGATCTCCACGTTCGCGGCGTTGAAGAGGTCAATATCGTAGGTCTTGTCTGGCAAGTCCGAGTTCTCCGCCAGGAGCCGCAGCCGGCGCGCGCCCTCCTGCTCCCACCCGCACGCATGGGCCACGATCAGCCGGGGAGACCACGTGCCCGCTGCCCCCGGCTTTTCGCGGAGTTCCACCGGGATCTGCTCCAGCAACGTCCGGAATTCACGCGAAGCGTGCGCCCAGCGGGCCAACGTCCCGGGCGCGGTCAGCGCCGACTCGTTGCGTGGCGTCTGCCACGGACGGCGGGTCGCCGTGGGAATCAGCGGTTCCGGGGTGATCAGGTCCGGCGGCGGCGTGCCGGCCATGCCCATGACCACGGCCCGGCAGGCTATAGCGTCCGCCGCGGCGCGGTGACCGCCCGGCTGCCCGTTGAACGCGCGGACGGCATGCTCCAGCTTGACGAAGCTGAACCAGCGCTTGCGCGCATCCCAGTTCCCGGCATACCCGGCGTAGCGCTTCATGGCGCACTCCCAGTCCGCCTCAGCCTCGGGTAGGGCATAGCGCTGACACGACTGGTTCACCATCTGGCGATCAAAGGTGACGTTGTAGACAAGGATGCGCCGGTCCTTCAGCACCGGGGCCAGGTGGTCATACAAATCGTCCCAGCGCGGGGCGTCACGGACATCCGCGTCGGTGATGCCATGGATGGCGATCACTTCACGCGGGATGGAGCGCTCTGGCCGCACCAGGGACTCGAAAATGACCTGGCCTGCGGCGTCTACGACACCGATATCCACGATCTCGGCGCGTGGCCCAAACCCGGTGGTTTCCGTATCGAGGTACACCACGCGCGGATCGCGCGCGGCCTCGGCGGCCCAGGCAATCGCCTTTGCTCGCGCTTCATCCCAGCGCTGCCGGCCTTCGGCGTCTACGGTGGCGGCTTCCAGCGCGGGGAGTTCCCACCGGTACGATTTTGCACGCTGGATCCTGCTCCGGCTCCGGCCCAAGACCCCAGACCTTTCCAGTCCACTGACGCGCGGGAGGGTCAGCGGAAATACACACGTGCCCCGATGCTAGCATGACCGGTCGAACTTTCTGCCGTCGTACACGCGAGGATCACGGTGCAAGACGATTACCTGTCCATTTCTCCGGCCCTGGAAGCGTTTATCCGGCGCATGCCCAAAGCGGAGATACACGTCCATCTGGAAGGGTCGGTGCGGCCCGAGACGCTGCTGGTGCTGGCCGAGCGCAATGGCCAGACCCCTCCCGCGCTGGACGTGGAGGGGATGCGGGAGTTCTTCCAGTTCCGTGATTTTCCCCACTTCATCGAGGCCTATATCGCGGTCTGCACCTGCCTGCGCACACCGGCCGACTTTGCCACCATCGTGCGCGAGGTCGGCGAAGACGCCGCGGCGCAGAACATTCGCTACCTGGAGATGCACTTCAACCCGGAAACAAATGTGCGCAAGCGCGGGCTCGACTTCCACGAAATGCTCGCGGGCATGAACCAGGGCCGC
>JALYWD010000656.1 GCA_030852885.1 Chloroflexota bacterium
CTGTTGCTCCTGTGGCAGGGCGTCGGATGGCAACGGGATGGGAGTCGCCTCGGTCTGGGCCGCGTCCACGCGCCAGGCCATTAACGGGGTGAGCGTGATCGCGGCGGTCGCGAACCCGGCCTGCATGACGCGACGGCGGGAGAGCGCCAATTTCGGGGAAAAAGCCGAACCGTTATGCTGCATCGCGCACGTTCCTTTCCTCCGGTAATCCTCACAAACGCACAATTTGCGGCGAACATGGGCGCCGTACCCACGGAATCAACTGCGTCAGGCCGTGGCGCGCCGGAATTTCAAGTCGCTGCCCGCGGATCGAGCGCGTCGCGCAAACCGTCACCCAGCAGGACAAACCCCAGCATCGTCAGCCCGATCATGAGTGCAGGGAACAGGGCGAGATGCCAGTAGAAGCGGATAGTGCTGACGCTTTCGCCAACCATCTGGCCCCAGCTTGGTGTAGGCGGGTTGATCCCGATCCCGAGAAAGCTAAGGCCCGCTTCCGCGAAGATGGCTTCCGGGATACCGAGTGTGAGCGCGACAATCACCGGGCCCATGATGTTCGGGAGCAGATGTGCACGCGCGATGCGCGCGCCGTCCGCACCGAGCGCGCGCGCGGCCTGGACGTACTCGCGGTCACGTTGGCCGAGGACCTGCGCACGAGCCAGACGGCAAATGGGAATCCATCCAGTCAGCGAAATGGCAAGCAGCACGTTGGAAAAACCACTGCCAAGGACCGTCAAAATCATGATCGCGAAGAGCATGCGAGGGAATGCCCACACTGCATCGACCAAGCGCATGATGGCGAAATCGGTCTTGCCGCCGCGGATGCCTGCCACCACGCCCAGGCTGAGGCCAAGCGTCAGCGCGACAGCCTGGGCGCTGAGGCCGATGGCCAGCGATGTACGCGCGCCATAGACGATGCGTGAGAAGAAGTCCCGCCCAATTCCGTCGGTTCCCATGAGGTGCTGGCGAGAGGGAAATTGCCAGGCAGCGGCGAAGTCGGGCTTATCGTATGGGTACGGAGCAATCCACGGCGCGCCAAGGGCCAGGACAACCAGACCACTCACAATCGCCAGGCCCAGCAGCGCCAGGCGATTGGCACGAAAGCGCCGCCAGGCCGCTCTCAACGGTGAGGACGCACGAGCCTGCCGCGCCGGTGAGACACCACTCGCAAGCGCAACGGGGAGCGTGGGCGCAGCCGGGTTCATGTCGAAAACCGAATGCGTGGGTCGATCACCAGGTACAGGAGATCGATGGCCAGGTAGGTCAGACTGACCAGCAGTGCCGCCAGCAGCGCCAGGGTCATGATCATTGGGTAGTCACGCTGGAACACACTGCTGACGAAGTAGCTGCCCAGGCCGGGAATACGGAAGATTGTTTCGATAAAGATGGAACCGGTCAGCAAATCCGGGACCAGCGGGCCAGCGATGGTCAGCAGCGGAATCGCCGCGTTTCGCAGCACATGTCGCCACATGACCGTACCATCCCGCAGGCCCTTTGCGCGCGCAGTTCGCACGTAATCCGCATCGCTACTTTCGATAACACAGGTGCGGGTGTAGCGAGCGATGATGCCGGCGGGCCCGAGCGCGTAGGCCGTGACTGGCATGACCCATGTTGCGGGACCCTCCCAGCCACCAGTCGGCAGCCAGTGCAGGATGTTGCTGAAGAGCAGGATCAGGAGGATGCCAATGACGAAGGTCGGCAGAACAATACCTGCGGTCGCCAGCAGTGTGACGAAATTGTCAATCAGCGAGTTGCGATGGCTGGCAGCCACGATGCCCAGCACCAGACCAAGCGGAACTGCGACGGCCAAGGTGAGTGCGCCAAGTTGCAGCGAGACAATCCAGACGCGGGAGATCAGTTGAGTGACCGTCTCTCCGGGACTCTGGTACGAGTAGCCGAATTCGAACCGAAGCGCATTGCCAACATAGAGGACATATTGCTGCCAGAGTGGCTTGTCCAGGCCATACGAGCGGAGAATGTTTGCCTTCGCTTCCTCTGAAAGCGGCATCTTCTCCGCGTCATATGGGCCGCCGGGGATGAGATGCATAAGGCAGAACGTGATCACAGAGACGACCAGCAACACGCCCACAAGCCCGACAACTCGTACGAGAAGGTAGCGTGCCACGCTACGACTCGCGGCCGGACATCGCGTGCGAAGACATCGCTGCGCTCCTGTTAGCTCATCAACTGGTCATACCGGTTTCCCGCATGTTAAGACTGAAATGGAACTGTGTCAACGTGATCGGGCTACGGGCTGGCTACGGGGGGCTACGGGACACCGACTACAGTCCAACTCCCAGGATTGCAGGCCTGGAGGGCTACCTCCCCACCAGCCGCCGCAGCTTCTGCCAGGAGTTCAGGCGGCGGGCGTGCACCATCAGCCAGTAGGGCTCGTCGTACTGAATGCCAGGGATGCTGACGATGTTGCCGAACTGGCGCACGTCGGCAGTCAGGCCGGCGTCGTGCAGGGCATTGACCACGCGGGAGATGGTGTTCTCCGGGGTCGCTTCGGAGCCGTGGAACTCGAGGA
>JALYWD010000675.1 GCA_030852885.1 Chloroflexota bacterium
GCCAGCGCGCCCCCGGGCGTGCACATGGACGACGGTTGCGCCAGCATCGGCGCAACGCCGTGCCTCCGCCACGAGTTCGGCGGCCGTGAGCGGTACGCCGGGATGCTCGGCCCGGGTGCGCCCGCCATTGAGCGCGGCCTCGATGACGACGTGGTCAGACATCGGCCGCCTTTCGCCCCGGCCCGAGCGCCGAGGCCAGCGCCAGAAGCGCCGCGCCCAGCACCACCATGCCCGCGACGAGCAACGAGAAGCGGAAGTCGCCGCCGGGCCCTGCCAGCGATGCCGCCAGCAGTGGCCCCGCCACCTGGCCCAGGCCAAAGATGACCGTGAGGAGGGCGATGGTGCGCGCAGCCTGCCGGGGCGGCGCCAGGGCCTGCGCCTCCGCGACTGTGAGTGCCCCGAAGGCGATGAAGTTGGCCCCGAAGAGCAGCGTCGAGGCCACGGCGGCGGCCGGCTGCGCGATCAGCCCGGGCAGCAGCAGGCTGAGCGCCAGGAGTAGGTACGAGCACCCGAGTGCCGTCATGCGCCCGATCCTCCCGGCCACGCGCGTCCAGAGCGGCGTGGAGGGCAAGGCCGCCAAACCGACCAGGATCCACGCGCCCGCGCCGAGCCCCTCCAGCCCCGGCACTGCCCCGACGATGGCGACGATGAAGGTGCCAGCCACGATGTAGCCAACGCCGCCCAGGAAGTATGAGACCGCCAGCAGCAGCATCGGCCGGGAAATGGCGCGCGGCGCGCTCGCTGATCGCGGCTGGGTGGCAGCGTTGAGGGTCTCCTGGGGCAACCAGCGCAGGCAGGGCGTCGCCAGCAGCAGACCCAGTAACGCGGCGCCCAGCCACTCCGCGCGCCACGCCTGGCCACCAATGAAGCGCTGCACCAGCAGGATCACGACGCCGGACGAGGCGATTCCCAGACCGACGCCACTGAAGAAGAACCCGACCAGTTCTGGCCGCTTCTGCTGCACGAACCAGCCGATCACTGCCGCCGAGGCGAAGACGAACACCCCGGCGCTGGCCAGTCCCGCGACAAAGCGCAGCATCAGCCAGACCGGCATGGACGTGGTCAGGGCCATGGCCGCCGTGACCACGATGACGAGCAGCAGGCCGCCGCGTATCACGTGACGCCGCCAGCGCAGCAGCGCCGGGGTGGCAGCGGCCAGGGCGCCCAGCAGATAGCCGAGGTAGTTCGCCGAGGCCAGCGTCCCAAGATCGGTGGCGGAGAGGCCGATGGCATCACGCATGGCTGGCAGGATGGGGGTGAACGCGAAGCGCCCAATCCCCATCACCACGGCCATGGTCAGCATGCCGGCCAGCACCACCTGGCGCACCTGGGCCGGCGTCGCGCGCGGCGTTGTCATGCGGAAGTCACGTTACCAGGCAAGCTCGGGGGTACGGTAGAGCACCTTTCCGCCCACGGCGATCTCAACATCCAGCAGATACGGCCTGGCGGCCTCCAGGTCTGGCGTCAGGCCCAGGCCAGGCGCATCGGGCACGTTGATCTGGCCGTTGGCATCGGGCAGGATGTGATCCTGCGTCATGTCCCAGGCCAGCGATTTCAGCTCCAGCGGGTACTCGCAGATGGACCCTGCCGGGTGCCCGGCAAAGGGCTGCAGCGAGGCGCTGAGCGCCAGGTGCGAGGTGAAGGTGTGATTGACGTAGGTCACGCCACGCTCCAGCGCGTAGTCCGCCACCCGCCGCGAGGGCGAGATGCCGCCGATGCGCCCGGCATCGATCTGCACGAAGCCGAGCCCACCATGGTCGATCATCTGGCGCGCCATGTCCTCGTTGTGCGAGCCCTCGCCGCCGGCGATGCGCACGCTGCCGCTCTGTTGTGCCAGCGCGTGGTAGGCATCCAGCGCGCCGGAGACGAACGGCTCCTCCAGCCAGGTCGCGTTCACTGCCTGCAACGCGGGCAGGCGCGCTGCCGCCGCCGCGAGGTCGTGGCCCCAGATGGTGCCGGCATCAACGAGCAGGATGCCATCCGCGCCCAGCCCTTCGCGCGCGGCCTCGACCTGCTCCCGGTCGTCGTCCACGCTCTCCTTGCCGTACGGCCCCCAGCCGAACTTGGCCGCCAGATAGCCCTTCTCGCGAATGCCACGCGCCTTCTCCAGTGTGTCCTGCGCCGTATCCCCGAAGAGGACGCTGGCGTAGGGCTGGCGCGGCTCGGCGCGCTGGTACCCGAGGAGCTTGTAGACCGGCTCCTCGTAGCGGCGGCCCAGCAGGTCCCACATGGCGATGTCGATCCCGGAGAGCGTGTGATTCGCCTGCAGCACGTCCGCGCTCTCGGTCCGCACCAGGTCTCCGATGCGGTCAACATCCTCCGCGCTGTCCAGGGTCTGCCCCAGCACGGAGGCAAGCACCGGCTTGCAGGCGCTGTGGGACATGGGGCAGATCAGGCTGGCGATGGAGACGAGCGGCGCGGCCTCGCACTCGCCCCAGCCCACGTGCGGCCCCGCCTGCAGGCGCACCAGGAGCAGGTCCTGGCTGCCATCGCCGACATCGAGCACCTCCGGCATAGAGAGGTAGTAGAAATCCACTGCGTCAATGCGCATGTACGTGCGTTCTCCCCTTCTGGTCAGACAGCAACCACAAGCATCCTTCCAACCCGATACCCTATCAGGTAGCACGCGCATGCGCCTTTGGCAGATTGACAGGTCCAGGAGCCGAACGATGTCTACGCCCACGACGTCAACACTGGAAGAGCAGATCGCCGCGCTGGAGGTGGCGCCGGGTACGGCGGCGGTCGTCTGGCTGGGACAGGGCGGCTACCTGTTCAAATCTCCCGGCGGTGTCACCATCATGCTCGATCCCTACTTTTCCGATTTCGCCGAGCCCGCCTGGGGCATGCAGCGCGCCATTCCGCCCGTGATCGATGCGGCGCGCTTCGCACCGGATATCCTGCTGGTCACGCACTGGCACGAAGACCACCTCGACATGCCCACGGTGCGCTCCTACGCGCAGCAGCCGGAGATCATCATCGCGGGGCCGGCATCATGCGTGGAGCGCGCGCAGGTCTGGGGCTGGCCAACGGAACGCACGGTCATCCTGGAGCAGGGAGACACGCACGAATTCGGCGATGTCACGGTCACGGCCACGTTTGCTCGTCACGAAGTGGCCGCCGCCATGACCCCAGATGCCGTCGGCTTCCTGCTGGAGACGGGCGGCCTGCGCCTGTGGAATGTGGCCGACACGGAGTACGACGCCCGGCTGCGTGGCATGAGCGATCAGGAGATCGACGTCGCCTTCGTGCCGATCAACGGCGTGGGCGGCAACCTGAATGCGCACGAAGCGGCCCTGCTGATGTGGCACGTGGCGCCACGGATTGCCATCCCCATGCACTACGGCATGTGGCCAGCCGCGCAGTACGGCCCCGGCGCCACCCTGGACCCGGAGCTCTTCCGGGCAACCCTCACCCGTCTCGGCGGCAGCAGCAAGGTGCAGGTGCTGCGCGAGGGCGAGATCGTGACGTTCACGGCGGGGGATGCCACGTAGTCCCGAACGCGCAACAGCACATTGGAGGTTTTGCACTTCGCACCTGGCCGGTACACTTGCGCCTGAGCAAGGCAGCCCGCTATGAAGATGAACCATGCCACCGGGTGCTGTAGCACAAGGAGTCCATGCCCATGAGCGCCCTGCGCCAACCTACGCCACCGGCCGATCCGCCACCGGTTGCAGCACTACCTGCCACGTCACGCGAAGTGCTGAAGGCTATCCGCGCGGCGTACACATTCGTGGACGCGACCAATGAAGCAGAAGCGCTTGGCATTCTTGCCCAGCGCCCAGATGTGTCATCAGTCCTGCTGGCCGCGCTGCCACATGTGCGCGAGATCTTCGGTGACGACACGCGGGTGCTTCTGATCGCAACCAATCATTACGACGGCCGCCCGTCTACTCTCAGCGCTCGCATCGCAGCGCGCGGGTCTCTCTCGGAGCAATTGGCGAAGCAGGACGAGTTTTTTCAGGCGTGGTGGCTGGATGCAGGTGACGCCGTGTTTGGGGAACTGACCTTTGGCGTCTAGCCCGTCCTGCCCGCGATGAGCTTTTCCTGGCAACAGTTCGCCGAGCTAGCGGTTCAACTGGCGGCAGAGCGACGAGACGAAGCAAGCCAGCG
>JALYWD010000542.1 GCA_030852885.1 Chloroflexota bacterium
AGCGCGGGCGCGAGGATGCGGCTGCTATCGGCGGGCGGCCGTGGGCCGGGGCCGCGCTCCTGCGTGGCTCCGGCGCTGCTCACTCCTTGCTTGCCACAATGACATTGTGGGCACAGTAGCTGCGCAGCCCTGGGGTGGCTTCGACACCACGCTCCAGCAGTGCAGCCCATGGCAGCAACGCCTGCGGCATGAACTCAGGCATCATCCCGAGGCGGTCGGCGCGCTCGATGGTCGCGCCGGCAGCAGTCAGGCCGGCCAGCAACTCTTCCATGGAGGCCAGCCGCTCGCTCCCCACATCCTGCGGCACGCGCTTCATGAGGTTCGGCCAGTAGGGATTGCGGGGATTGTGATCCCAGATCACGATGCGCCCGCCCTGACGGGTCACACGCACCATTTCGGCCAGGGTGCGGCGCACCTTGCCTGGATCGGCGATGTGGTGCATCACCGCCACGCTGTAGGCCAGGTCAAAGCTGTCGTCTGGAAACGGGATCGCCTCGCCGTGCGCCACCACCGTCTGCACGCCCGGGCGGCGCCGGCGCAACTGCTCCAGCATGCCAGGGAAGGGATCGAGCGCCACAACATCCAGCCCGGCATCTGCCAGGCGCTCGGCCAGGATGCCGGTGCCAGCGCCCACATCAATCGCCGTGGCAGCCGGCGCATGTTGCCGGATGTAGCGCACGCGCCGCTGCAGATAGTGCTCTTGCACGTGCGCCGGGAAGACGCCATCGTAGATATCGGCGATGGCGTCAAAGTCAGTCGGCGAGCCTGCCGTAGGGGAAACAGCGGTCATCTTGCCCTACACCCCATCAATCTGCGGCTGTGGCATCGGCGCCAGCACCCGTGAGGGTGTGCGGCGGCTCTTGCCCAGCGTGGAGAGGCGGAAGCGCAGGATGTACAAGATCATGTGCATCCCCAGCCTGAACGCTTTACCCATGTCGCCGGTCACGGCGGATTCACCCACACGGGGCAGGTAATTCACCGGCACTTCGACGTAGCGTGCGCCAGAGGTGATCACGCGGAGCATCAGTTCGGGCCCAAAGTGAGAATCTCCCACCCTGAACTGCGGCGAAAGCTCGTCCGCCAGTTCCCGCGTAAGCAGCTTGTAGGTACAGCCGACATCGCTGAGATGACTGCTGTTGAAGAGAGCCTCCACCATCTTGGCCACCGCCCAGTTGCCCCACTTCAGGAAGGCGCCCATGTTGGCGCCACTCCAGATCAGGGCGCGTGTGGTGCGCGTGCCGAAGACGGCGTCACAATCATCGCTGTAGGCCAGCAGCTTCACGATGTCCGAAGGCAGAAAGGTGCCATCAGGCTCGGCCAGCACCAGGAGATCGCCCTTTGCCTCGCGCAGGCCGCGCCGGGACGCCCAGCCGTACCCCTGTCGTGGCTCCAGCACCTCGCGGGCTGCCGTCAGCGCCACTTCCTCGCTGGTGCCAGGGGCAGCGTTATTGTTTACCACCAGGACTTCATCCACCAGGCCCGTTCCCAGGAAGCCGTCGATGGTGGCCCGGATAGAGTCGCGTTCGTTGTACGTCATGAGGATGACCGAGACGAATTTTCCACTCCACATACTGGCGGAGCCCTTCCTCACACACGAAAACCCCGAAGCGTCATCGCATCTCGGGGAGGGAGTATAGAAACGCGCCAGGCGCGGCCATTGGCTCGCGCGCAGCACCAGGCGCCCGGCCATCTGGACCGTGCGCCGTCACGCACATGTGCAGCCTACGCACATGTTGGGCCGGGATGGCGATCAGGATATTTCGGTCGCGCCGCCCGCTGCGGGATCCACTGCTGGTGGGCCTTCCGAGACCAGCAGGATAGTGACCAGCGAGCTCTCATAGCCCGGGTTCGGCGTGAAGTACGCCACACCGGAAAGGCCGGAGCCGTTCATGCTGCGCATGCCGGCGGCCAGCGTGCCATCCGGGTTCATGACGCCGCCAATCTCGCCGCAGGCCACGACCTCGCTCGATTCCGGCGAAGCCTGCACCGTGACGACATGGTTCGCCTCGACCAACTGCCCAACGGTAAAGGGCACAATGGTGAACGACTGCTCGACTGGCGTGGCGTTCTCCTGCCCAAGCTGGTCACCGCTGGACAACATCAGGTGGGAAAGGGTGTGGACCAGGTCGCCCATATCGGCGCACGTGCCGAGCCGGAGTTCCGCCGGTCGGTCCACTCCGAGAACCTGGGCTCCCACGCTGCTGATCGGTGCGAAGGTTGCTGCCAGCAGGAGCAACGCGAACAAGGGACGCCTCAGCGGCATGCGGGAATTCTCCTTCCAGTCCAGGCGCGCCCGGCACGGGCACGAGGAACCGGCCTGATCTGGTGTGCCAGACCGGTATGCTAGATGGCTGCCCGCGAAAGTCAAGAGACGAATTGGCCGCCATTGCTGATACGAACGAGGGTATCTTGCGGTGTCGGTTCATGAGATGGAACCACGATTGACGCTTTGCCTATCACGAGCGCGTGCCGGCCAGGGGGACGCGAGACAGCCACCTGCACCGCGCACGTCGTTTGAATAGAGCGCGAGCGAACTGCTGCAGATGGCCTCTGCGAAATGAACTGGATAGCTACACTCTCCGCAACAGGAGTTACTCGTGCACGGCCCGGTTCCACTCCCGCAGCAAAGCAATCTCCCGTGACGTCTGCAGATCTTCCTCCAGAGCACACGCCGAACGTGCCCACCCTTGCGACGGCAGCACCACGGACCACGCCATCGCGGCCAGCGCCGCTTCCGGCTCCTGCCACGCGGTTGATCGGCCGCTCCCGGGAACTGAACAGCGCGCGGGAACTGCTGCAGCGTCCTGCGGTGCGCCTCCTGACCCTGACTGGCCCGGGAGGAGTCGGCAAGACGCGTGTCGCGTTGACGGTGGCCGAGGCCGCCCAACCCCAGGCCGGCGCCGCCTGCTTCGTCGATCTGGCGGTGATCAGTGACGCCGCGCTCCTGCCGGTTGCCATTGCCCAGGCGTTGGGCCTGCGTGAGCAAGGCAAACGGGAAGCACTGGATCAGATCGCTGACGTTGCCAATGAGCGGGATATCCTGCTGGTGCTCGACCATTTCGAATACGTCCAGGCAGGGGCCCTTGCGGTCTCCACGCTGCTCTCGCGTTGCCCCAGCCTGCGCGTGCTGGTGACCAGCCGCTCCCCGCTGCGCATCCAGGGTGAGCACGAATTGCCCATTCCTCCGCTGGACGTTCCTCCTGAGGCCGAAGAGCCTTACGCAGCGCATGAGCTGTTGCAGTACCCAGGCATTCACCTCTTTGTAGAGCGGGCACAGGCCGTTGATCCCGGATTTCACCTGACGGAAGAGAACGGCGGCACTGTCGCGGCTATCTGCCGCCTGCTGGATGGCCTGCCGCTGGCGCTTGAGCTGGCAGCAGCGGGGACGCGCATCCTCCCCTTGCCGGCGCTACTCTTCCGGCTCACCGGCCGGTTTGCCCTTCTGACAGATGAGCCAGGTGATGCCCAGTCGCGGCGCCAACCCCTCCGTACCGTCATCAACTTGTCACACGATCTCCTGGATGAAGCCGAGCGCGCCGCCTACCGTCGCCTGTCGGTCTTCGCCGGGGGGTTCTCGCTCGATGCCGCGCACGCTGTGCTCGCCGCGTTCGCAGGAGTGGATTCAGCGGAGGGCGATACGGCGCCCCACATCCTGGATGCCCTGATATCGCATGGCCTGGTGCGCCCGGTGGACGCGGGAGACATTGCGGGCCTGGCGCGGTTCACCATGCTCGAGACCGTCCATGCGTTCGGACGTGAGCGGCTCGCGGCCAGCGGTGAAACGAGTGCCGCGCGTGCCGCTCACGCCCACTGGTGCCAGCAACTGGCAGCGCACGCTGCCGCTGAGCTGATCGGCCCGCGCCAGCCCGAATGGCTCGTGCGCCTCGACCTTGAGCACGCCAATCTTGGCCTGGCCCTGGACTGGCTGGCGAGTGAGGATGACCCGGGACCCGCCCTCACGTTGGCAGCCGACGTGACGTTGTTCTGGTGGTATCGCGGCCTGTACGCGGAGGGCCGGGCGCGACTGAGTGCCTTGCTCGCCCATCCCGCGGCGCGCAGAGATCCCCGCGCCTGGGCAGCCGCCATGAACAGCCTGGGCCTCCTCGTACGCGCGCAGGGAGAAGTCACCGAGGCAGTGGCGATCCACGAGCAAGCGCTCGCAGTCTGGCGCAAGCTCGGCTCGCGAGAGCTGCTTGCCGATGGCCTGTACCTCTATGGCCTGGCACTCATGTATGCGGGCGACCCCCTGGCCCGCGAGGTGCTGGCCGAAAGTCTGCATCTGGCGCGCACGCTCCCACGGCCACGTTGGCTCACCTACACCCTCTGGGCCCTGGGACGCACCCTTCGCTACCGGGGCGATCTGGTGGCCGCGCGCGCGGCAATTGAAGAGTCGATGCAGCGAGCGGAAGCGCAGGAGAACCACCCCGGCATCGCCGTCTCGCTCCTGGGCCTGGGCGAGATCCAACTGGACCTGGGCGAACTTGACTCGGCGCTAACGACACTCCAGGAGGCCCTGAGACGTCTCTGGGGAATGGGCAACCTCTGGTCCGCTCTTCTTTGCCTGGACCGTATCGTTACACTGCTTGCCCGGCGCAACCAGGCCGAGGCTGTCACGCTCGCCGCGGCGGCCGCTGCCTGGCGTACCCGGGTTGGGCTCCCGCTGCCGCCAGTCGATGCCGACCGCCTGGACTGGGAGCTTGGTCGGCTCCGTTCAACGCTGGCGCCAGAGGTGGTGAACGCGCTGGAGCAGCAAGGCACTGACCTCTTCCCGTCAGAAATCGTGGCCCTGGCGCTGGCGGCGTAGCGGTATTTCCTGCACGCGCCTGCCGGACCCATTACCCTTGTGCAGGTGAGAACGCCTCAACGCATAGCGGACTACGCGCTGCTGGGTGACCTGCAGACCGCCGCGCTCGTCAGCCGCGAGGGCTCCGTGGACTGGGCCTGCTTCCCGCGCTTTGATTCTGGCGCGTGCTTTGCCTCGCTCCTTGGCACGCCCCAGCACGGCCGGTGGCTCCTGGCCCCCCAGGAAAGCGTGCTGCGCACGGAGCGCCGCTACCTTCCCGGCACCCTCATCCTGGAGACCACCCACACGACCGCCTCCGGGCAGGTGCGCGTCTTCGATTTCATGCCGCCCCGTGGCGAAGCACCCGATATCGTCCGCATTGTCGAAGGCGTCAGTGGCCAGGTGGCTCTGCGCTCCGAGTTGATCGTGCGCTTTGACTACGGCCACATCGTGCCCTGGGTCCGTCACGTTGATGACGCCCGGCTCATCACGGCCGGGCCCGATGCGCTCGCGTTTCGCACGCTCGCGCCAACGCGAGGTGAGCATCTCACCACGTTCTCGGAGGTGACGGTAGGCCCAGGAGAGCGCGTCCCCTTCGTGCTCACGTGGTACCCATCCCACAAGCCAGTCCCGGACGTGGTTGATCCTGAGGTCGCACTCCAGGACACCATCGTCTACTGGGCGGAGTGGCTGGAATCCCGCGGACCTGGGCGACCACTTGATGCCGCGGTCGAGCAATCGTTGCTGGTCCTGAAGTCACTGACCTATGCGCCGACCGGCGGCATCGTTGCCGCGCCGACCACCTCGTTGCCGGAGGTGATTGGCGGCGTGCGCAATTGGGATTACCGCTACTGCTGGCTGCGCGATGCCAGCCTGACCCTGTTGGCGATGCTGCAAGCGGGATACCGGTCGGAGGCGGCAGCCTGGGAAGAGTGGCTGCTGCGGGCCGTTGCGGGCAGCCCGGAAGATGTGCAGATCATGTACGGCATCGCTGGCGAGCGGCACCTGGAAGAGCGGGAAGTCCCCTGGCTGCCGGGTTTCCTGGAGTCACGACCGGTCCGGGTCGGCAATGCGGCCTCACATCAATTGCAACTGGACGTGTACGGCGAGGTCATCGACGCCGCCTACCACGCTCGCACCTACGGCGTGAACCCCAGCGAGTTCAACTGGGCCCTGCTCCGCCATCTGCTGACCTGGCTGGAAGACGGTTGGCGGCAGAAAGACGCGGGCATCTGGGAAGTACGCGGCGAGCTACGTCACTTCACCCACTCCAAGGTCATGGCCTGGGTCGCCTTCGATCGCGGCGTGCGCATGTGCGA
>JALYWD010000686.1 GCA_030852885.1 Chloroflexota bacterium
GGAATGACGTCGCCGTTGCGCATTCGCACCCCGGTCAGCTGGTCATCCGTGATGACCAGTTCTTTGACCTCACCTTCCACCACCGGCACCTGCAGTGCGGCAAGTTGCTCGGCTTGCTCCGGGGTGAGCGGTGGGGCAGTGTGCAGGAAGAGCGTGACGTCGGGACTGATCTGCCGCCAAAGCAGGGTGGCGTGCAGCGCCATGGGTCCGGTGCCGAGAATGCCAATGGCGCGGTCGCGGGCTTCCCAGCCGTGGCAGAAGGGGCAGTGCAGGACATCGTGTCCCCAACGCTCGGCCAGGCCAGGAATGGCTGGGAGTTCATCAGTCGCGCCGGTCGTGACCATGAGCCGCCGGGCGTGGACCCCACGGCCGTCCGCCAGGAGCACGTCAAACCCCTTGCCATCCGTATCCCGGTGCACCCGCGTGGCCTGCCCGGAGGTCACTTCGCCGCCGTAGCCCGTGACTTCCGCGCGGCCCAGCGCGAGCAGGTCTGCCGGTGGCGTTCCCTCGCGCGTCAGGAAGTTGTGCACGCCATCCGCTCTGGCATTGCGCGGCGCTCCGGCGTCGATCACCAGCACGCTGCGCCGTGAGCGCGCCAGCGCCACGGCCCCGGCCAGGCCAGCCGCGCCACCTCCAACAATCACGACGTCATACTGCTTATCCATGTGTGTTCCCTCCGGGTATCCGTGATAATGTAATTGAATATATTACATGATGCGAGCATGGATTAGTGGCTGTGGCTGTGCCAGGCGTTTGCCAGTGCATGCGGTCGACATCGCCCGGAAGAGATACGGGTGGGACTGCCCCGCTGGGTGGGGAAGACCCTGTGGCTGACGGTTAGACTGACAATGGTGAACCGGCGGATTCTTCGCTCACCACATTGTTGACTGGTGTGCTCATGCTCAAGGTCGTGCGCCACAACCTGCAGGTCTTTGTCCGCCTGGCGGCCCTGCTGGTGCTGCTCGGGCTGGGGACGGTGCCCGTCGAGTGTGCCGCCGTGTATGGGCCGCACTCCGTTTTCGTGAGTGCCGAATCCGTCGCTGCCTTGCGCTCTTCCGCTGCAGGCTCCGACGCGCAAGCAGAGCCATCGCCTCACATGCACATGGCCGAGCCGCCAGCGCCAGGCGCCAGTCATATGCCTGCGCACGCGGCGTCGGACTCATCTCGCACTCCAGCTCCGGCTGCATTACAGGATAACGAACAGGGCCTGCGCGCTGGTGCTCCAGCGACTGCTGGCGCCATGACAGACGCCCTGATTGCCCTGGCGCTGATCGAATCTCCGACGGGTATCGCTGCCGAAGTTCCTCAGCCCCTGCCACACCCCGCCTCACAGCCGGTAAGTCATCTCCTGCCTGCGCCGGAACCGCCACCCCCGTAGTCGAGGTCTCCACGCCACTTCCAGATCGCACTTCAGCATCGCTCCCATCCGGGTGGTGCTCCTGCGCGCACGCGCCGGAACGGTTCGCGTGCGCCGTGGATGGAGAGAATTCATGACTATTGCAGCCGCGACGCAGTCGCTGGTTACCCGTCGCCGTGTCCTGGGTGGGCTGGGCCTCGTTGGCGCTATTGCTCTCGCCGGCCCCTCTCGCGTGGTGGCACAACATGGCGCGGCAACCGAGTCAGCACGCTCGGACCCGTGGCTCGCCGCCAATCCCTACGATGGAAGCCTGTACCTGACCTGGGCCGCTCCCGAACCCACAGCGGATGCGCAAGCCGAGGGTGCGGAGGCAACGCCTGTGGCTCATGGCCACGGTGGTGACGCCTCGGCGATCAACCGGGTCTACCTCGCGCAGTCCACTGACGGCGGCGTCACCTTCGGGGAGCCGGTGCTCGTCAGCGGCGAGGATGCCTACGCCACGGTCGGTTCCACCGCTCCGGTAAGTGGGTTTGGCCCGGATGGCTCCGTGTATGTGGCCTACCTGAGCGCCCCACCCAGTGACGTGAGTGAGTACGGGCGCGAGATCGTGATGGTGGCCCGGTCGGATAGTGGGCTGACGTTTGATGCACCAATCGAGGTGCCGCAGGATGAGGGAATTACCAACGCCGGTGGGTACCACGACCTGGCGGTCGACCCAGAGGGCCGAGTCTACGTCGCGTGGCTTGACTTCCGTGACCTCTTCAATCACTTTGCGGACGACTATTCGACTTCCAGCCTGCGCGTCACGTGGTCTGACGACGGCGCGCGGACGTTTGCTCCCTCTGTCGAAGTCAGCAAGCCAGCCTGCCCGTGCTGTGCCCCCAGGCTGCAGTTTGGCGGCGATGGCCGGGTCTACATTGCCTGGCGCGACCAGTGGAACCAGGATGACGGCGCCGATCCTGTGCGTGATCCAGCGGTGACCTGGTCAGATGACCAGGGTGAGACCTGGTCGGCGGCGGAAATTGTCCACCGCGACGGCTGGCACATGGCGCAGTGCCCGCACAGCGGGCCCGGCTTCAGGCTCGATGCCGGTGGGCGGCTGCACACCGCGTGGTTCACCGGCGCGGAGGGCCGCAACGGGGTCTACTACGCCGTTGCCGGCGCTGCTGGCGAGACCTTCTCTGAGCCAGTCGCGCTGCTGGAGGATGAGTGGGTGCCGGTGTCGCCCGTGCGCCTGGCTCTGGACGGCCAGGGAAATGCGTACGTCGCCTTCGTTGACGCCAGGGAAGAAACGCCACGGCTTCACCTTAACCAGATCGCGCCGGACGGCACGGTTACGCCGCTGGGCCCGGAGGATCTGAGTGGCGTGTATCCCACCCTTGCCGTAGCTGGAGACGTCCTGGCCCTCGGGTACATCGGGGAGCATGACGTCCAGATCGCCACGATCTCCCTCCCGG
>JALYWD010000692.1 GCA_030852885.1 Chloroflexota bacterium
CCTGCGAAATCGCGCTCCAGCACCCGGTCCGGGTCGGCGGCGGCGAAGTCCCCGGTCGCCTCCCGCGCCAGGCGCACGAGGTCAACTGGCTCTTTCTCCAGTGCCCGCCCCTGGTCAGTGCGGGCCAGCAGCAGCAGGTCATCGACGAGGCGGGCCATGCGCGCCCCCTCGGATTCGATGCGCCCCATGGCCGTACTCATGGCCTCCGGGGTGGGAAGCGCCCCCTGCCGGTAGAGCTCGGCGTAGCCGCGCAGGGACGTGAGCGGTGTGCGCAGCTCGTGCGCGGCGTCCGCCACGAAGCGGCGCAGGCGCGCTTCGGCTGCGTCGCGCTGGCGGATGCCATCCTCGATCTGGGTCAGCATGTTGTTCAGGGCGGCGCCGAGGCGGCCCAGCTCGGTCTCCGGGTCGGCATCCGGCACACGGCGGCTGAGATCACCCTCGGCGATGGCGGCGGCGGTTTCCACCATGCGGTCAACCGGTTTCAAGTCATGACGAATCACCGCCCAGGTGAGCAGCGAGGCTCCGGCCAGGGCTGCTGCCCCGGCCAGCGCCAGCGTGCGCACCAGCATGTTGACGGCGCTATCGACGGGCCGCAGCGAGGCCGCCGTGACAAAGACAAAGGGGGCGTCGCGCGGGCCCTCCTGCAGCAGCACGCGGTACTGCAGGGAGCCGTCCACGGAGGGGAGGGTGACGATCTTGCCTGCCATAGCGCTGGCTTGTGGACCGGGAATCGGGGGGAGGGCAGGGGGCGCATCGGGCGCGTCTGCATACCCTGATGGCCGGCTGAGGACCTGGCCGGGGTTTGGCCCGAAGATGAAGACCGCGACATTGCTGCCGCCGATGTTTGGCAGCTTCGCCTTCCAGGCGTCATCCTCGCCTGGCGGGGAAGGCGGGACCGGCAGCGCCACATCGGCGTTGCCGGGGGCCGGCGTGAAATCGTCGTCCCAGCGGTCATGTCGCTCGCCGCGCCGGCCCGGGCCGTCGTCGCCCCACGGGCCCTGGAGCCCCTCCGCCCGGTGCAGCGAATCGCGCAGCCGGTCATCGATCTCGGCGACGAGGGTAGTGCGCGTGGCACGAACCATGGTGACGCCGAGGATCAGGATGGTGAGGGCGATAATGACGGCCGCACCGAAGGCGATTCTGGTGCTGAGGCGCATTACTTGGCTCCGCTAGCCACCGGATCAGTACTTGGTTCCCGCAGGGAGTACCCGACTCCCCGCACCGTGTGGATCAGCCGCGCGTCGCGGTCATCGAGTTTCCGGCGCAGGTAGCTGATGTAGGTTTCCACGCCGTTGGGCTCGATGGCGTAGCCATAGTCCCAGACGTGCTCGATGATCTGCGGCCGTGTCAACACGCGGCCCGTATTCACCATAAGATAGCGTAGCAGCCGGTACTCCGTTGGCGAGAGCTCGATCTCGCGCTCTCCGCGCCAGACCCGGTGCGCGTCGTCATCGATCACGATATCGCCAGCAGTGATGCGGGCCCGTTCCGCTGCCCGCCCTCCACCGCGCCGCAGCACGGCGTCGGCGCGCAGCACCAGTTCTTCGAGGCTGAAGGGCTTGGTGAGATAGTCATCCGCGCCGCCGGTGAACCCGGCGCGCAGGTCCGCCGGGTCATCCCGGGCGGTGAGGAAGATAACCGGCACGTTGTCGCCAGCTTCACGCAGCTTGCGGCAGAGCGTAAAACCGTCGATTTCCGGCAGGTTCACGTCCAGGATCAGCAGGTCCCAGGCACCGTTGCGGGCCATGGCCAGGCCCTCCGCGCCGCCGGCGGCGGACTCCACGGTAAAGCCCGTGAAACGCAGCGCGGTTTGCACCAGGTCCCGGATCGGTTCCTCGTCCTCCACGAGCAGGATGCGTTCGTCGCGGCTGTTCAATTCACGCATGATGCCCTGTCCATAACGCCTGGTGCGAAATTCGGCGGCGAGATCCTGCGGCGACCCGGGGCATGGCGACCCGGTCCGCCGGAGGCTAAGGACCTCCGGCTATACCAGGCGGGAAGCCCCGTGAACGGGGCTGGAGCCGGATGCGTATATGGACATCTATCCAATGCCGCACAACATGAACATCATTTTAGGCCCATTTATGGGCCTTCCGTTGGGTGAAGCCGGAGGTCTTTAGCCTCCGGCGGACCGGGTGGCGCATCCCACCCTGCCACTGCACCCCGCGGGGAGGCTCGCACCAGGTGTCATAGACATAGCAGCGGCCAGGCTTCGCGTTTGGCCTCTGCCGTCACCTCACACTTACTCGGCGCTCTCAGCCGGCGCGGTTTTCTCGGCCCGCTGCGCCTTGCGCTCCAGTTGATCCTGCTGCAACTGTTGCATGCCGTAGGTGGCCAGGCCACCCAGGACCGCCTTGCCCAGCGGGCTGTTGATGAGTTGCAGGAA
>JALYWD010000720.1 GCA_030852885.1 Chloroflexota bacterium
GCGGCCTGGCGCTGCTCTTCACCTCATCGGAGATTGAAGAGACAATCGGCGTCTGCGACCGCATCCTCGTTTTCCACAAGGGACGCATCATCCGCGAGTTTGCCCGTGGCGAGGCCAGCAAGGCCGACGTGCTGCACTGGATCGCGGGGGGCGCCGCCGCTGATGTGGCAGCAGTTGAGGCGGCGGAAGGCGAGGACCCCCGGCTGGCGGGGATTGCGGATTAAGCGGTCCGCACGGGCTTGATTACGAGCTGCACCGGGGGCCAACCTGACGGCGACGTGGACGACCTTGCTGGACGATTCGGGACAGTTGAGCAACTGCTCGCAACGGCTTCGTTGTCTCCGGTCGCCGCGCCACGTCCCACCACTCCCCACAGGTGTCATCTCGAGCGAAGTCGAGAGATCTCGGCCTCCGCCACCGCACTGGTTCAAGGTGTCATGGCGCTGACCCGAACCACTCGTCAGCCAAATCATGCCATTCGGGATTGCTCGCCCGGATCAATGCAAGCTTCTTCTCGCGGGACCACTTCTTCAGTTGCTTCTCTCTCGCAATCGCATCGCGTACTTCCGAGAAGGGCTCGGCCAACACAAGCCGAGTGATGCGGTACTTCGAGGTAAAACCCTCCACGACGCCGTTCCGATGCTCCCAGATGCGCCGCTCCAGGTTGTTCGTCATCCCGATGTACAGCGTTCCGGAGTGGTTCGTCATGAGGTACACCCAGTACGTGGGTTGCGACGAAGGACTCATGCTGTCACTCCGGGTGGACCTCGATGCTCGGCAGTAGCGAAGGCCGAGATCTCTCGACTTCGCTCGAGATGACACTTGTGCGCCGGGGCAGAATTCGGTATTCGATGTCAGCCTGCGCGTTACATGAGACCGCTCTGACAGAAGGCTTTCGCCCAGAGAGCGGCACTCAATGACCAGTCATAGAAGCTGAGAAATCCCCTACTCCCCTCCCGGGCCCAGCAACGCCAGCGCCGCCAGCGCATACGCCCTGGTCGCGTCCAGGACCTCGTCAATCCCCACCCACTCGTCAGGCACGTGGGCCAACTTGGGATCGCCGGGGCCGTAGACGATGGTCGGGATGCCGCTGGCCGCGAAGTGGCGGCCGTCGGTGGCCATGCTGAAGCCCGTGAGTTCGGTCGAGAACCCGAGGTAGCCGTTGGCGGCCAGCATTGCCTTTGCCAGCGCGCCGTCCGGGTCGCTCATGGTGGCGGCGCGCGCTTCCTGCGGGTTCTCCACGCTGACGCTCATGCCAGGCAGCGCCGCGATGGCCTGCTCCGCGATGGCGCGAATCTCGGCGGTTGTTTCTGCCGGGTCTTCACCGGGGACCAGGCGGCGGTCGATGAAGATGGAGCAGCGGTCTGGCACTACATTTGCCTTCACGCCGCCGTCGATCAGGTTCACCGAAGCGGACGACGGGTGGAAGTACGGGTGCGTGCGCTGGGCCAGGTGCGGCTGCAGCTCCTTGCTCAGCGCGACAATGACGTGCCCGATCCCTTCGATCGCGTTCGCGCCCTCCCAGGGGAGCGCCCCGTGCGCCGTGCGGCCGAAGACCGTGATCTTGACGCCCGCCGTGCCCTTCTCGCCGATGGCGATCCGGCCCAGCGTCTGCTCGCCCACGATGACCCCGAACGGGTTCAGGCCAGCCGCCTCGATGATGTGAATTGCGCCGTCGCCACTCGTTTCCTCATCGGCGACCTCAGTCACGGCCAGTTGCCCGCGCAGCGAGACGCCAGAGCGCGCGAGGGCCACCGCGCCCATAACCTGGGCCGTCACGCTCGCCTTGTCATCGCCCGCGCCGCGCCCGTAGACGCGGCCTTCCGCGATCTGCCCGCCGAATGGCGCGTACCTCCACGCCGATTCATCGCCAATGGGAACCACGTCCAGGTGGGCGTTGAAGGCGAGCTGCGGGCCGTTCGGGTTGCCCCAGGTCGCAACCAGGTTCGGCTTGCCCGGTGCGTGGGTGAACTCCTGGACGGCGAAGCCCGCGCCGTCCAGCGGCACCCGGCAGACGCGCACTGCTTCCACGACATCGCCAGGAGGGTTGACGGATGGCACGCGCACAAGGGATTGCAGGAACGCAATCGTTTCGTCAGCATCAATGGCGGCCAGCACCGCCCGCGCGTCGGCATCACGAAATCCGACCGCATTGTTCTCTGTCACGCGGCGCTCTCCTGACCTTCTGGCCTATCCCTTGCAGGGGGCAAATCGTGGAGCGCCAGTATACTGGCGGCCTGTGGCACGCGAACCGCCCTGCGCGGCACAAATGGAAAGGTTCCCCATGGCCAAGCCAAAAGTCGTCATGGTCCTCGCGAACAACTTCGAGGATTCCGAGGCCATTGAGCCCAAGAATCACCTGGAGGCACTTGGGGCGGATGTGGTGACGGTCGGCGCTGAAAAGGGCAC
>JALYWD010000734.1 GCA_030852885.1 Chloroflexota bacterium
AATTGTTTCCAACTTCGAACTCTTCGATGTCAATCTGAATGATCGCGGGCGGGCGCTCGATGGACGGCAGGGTCCAGTGGCAGGTCGTCGTGGAGTCGGTGCGCGACCCGATGTACACCACCAGGTCGGCCTCCGCCAGGCAGGCGTTGGCGTAGTCCCTGGCCCCGTTGCCGCCAATGACGCCGATCGAGACCGGGCTGGTTTCCGCGATGCTGCCTTTCCCGTTGATCGAGGTTGCCACCGGCACGTTCAGCGCCTCGGCGAACGCCGTCATCGCGTCCCAGGCCTGGGAGATGACAACCCCGCCGCCAGCCACGATCACGGGGCGCTCGGCGGCGGCAATCTCGGCCGCCGCGCGTTCCAGCAGAGCCTGATCGGGCCGCACGCGGGCAGCCGGGGCAGCGCCGAACTCAGGCACGCCGTAGACAGACCAGTCTGGCGTCTCGCCTTCCAGCGCGTCGGTCGGCAACGAGAGGTGTGTCGCGCCCGGGCGGCCACCGGTCGCCATGCGGATGGCGCGTCGCGTTGCCTCGGCCATCGTCACTGCCGAGTTGACGCGCGTATTCCACTTGGTGACCGGGCGGAAGAGCCCCTCCTGATCGAGCTCTGTCAGGACTCCTCGTCCGTGCTGCTCCACGGGCGTATCCGAGGTGAGGCAGAGCAACGGCAGCGCGGAG
This sequence comes from Chloroflexota bacterium, assembly GCA_030852885.1. GTDB lineage: Bacteria > Chloroflexota > Chloroflexia > Thermomicrobiales > UBA6265 > JACCXM01. The sequence goes on from JALYWD010000734.1 coordinate 678, forward strand.
CCCTGGGCCTCGGCCACGCCCGGGACGATGTAGGTCGCCCCGCCGCCGCTGGGTCCCTCGCACACGCCAAGCTTGCCCGAAACGCGCGCGTAGGCGTCGGCCATGAATGACGCCGAGCGTTCGTCACGCGTCATGACATGCATGATATCGCCGCTGACCTCACCCAGTGCATCGTAGAAGGCCATACCGGTATCACCGGGCAAGCCAAAGATGTGTTCCACGCCTGACTGGCGCATCACTTCAACCAGCGCCCGTGCCCCTTGCATGGCTATTTCCCTCCGTCCGCTGTTGCCTCGGGCTTCACCCGCAACGCGAAATAGATGTCGTTCACATTCGTTCCGGTTGGTCCGGTCTCGACCACCCCACCGGCCACATCGAAGACGCGCTTGCTGCCACTCTCGGCCAACGCGGCCACGGGGTCCACGCCCGCCAACCGAGCCCGCTGACACGTGCCCTCGTCGGCAATAGCCCCGGCCAGCCCTGTCAGCGCATCTTGCCCATCCGTGGCGAGACTGGCGACGACCCAACCAGCTTCACCGTGCCGCTCCAGGCTGAGGGCCGCCGCCAACGCAAACTCGGTGTTGCGCCCGCCTATGCCATCTCCGCGCACCGTGACGGTTGCCTCGCCGCCGCCGAGCAGCAGATCGATCTCGTCTGGCGCCACCATCGCCAGGCGCACGAACTCGTCACCCAGGTCCCGCGCTTCGCCTTCGCGTGCGTGCCAAACCACGTCGGCCCGGAGCCCCTCGTCCAGCGCACGCCCGTACGCGGCGGAGACCGCGCGGGCATTCTCGCCGACAATGACCAGGAGGTCGCGGTCGTTCTGTGGCTGCGGCAGGAATGCCATTCCCGCCAGCGTTGCCATGACGACCTCGGGGAGCCGCTCCTCGACGCCATAGTGCGCGATGGTCTCCAGCGCCAGGGTCGGATCGTTACGGCCCGGCACCGTTGGCCCGCTGGCGATGACGCGCGGGTCGTTGCCCAGGACATCCGAGAGAATGAGCGTCGCCCAGGGATGCTCTGGCGCCGCCTGGCGCAACCCCCCCGCCTTGACCTGGCTCAGCGGAGCGCGGACCGCATTCAGGGCGTCAATCGGCGCGCCCGCGCGCAGCAGGGCCGCCGTCGTCTGCTGAAAGTCATCGAGGGTCAGGCCCTCGCGCGGTGCTTCCAGCAGCGCCGATCCACCTCCCGAGATCAACGCCAGCACGGCTACACCCGGCGGCAAGGCTGCCAACGAGCGCAGAACCGCCTGGGTCGCATCGACCCCACGTTGATCCGGGATCGGGTGCCCCGCCTCGAAAACCTGGATGCGTTCCGGTAGCGCACGGTCCACATGGCCGTCTTTGGTGACGATGACACCGGAGATGGCCGCTGTGCCCAGCGCCGCCAGCGCCCCTGCCGTCATGGCCGCCGCCGCCTTGCCGACGGCTACGATGTGGACGCCCTCCGGCGCGTCTACCCGCTGCCCTTCCACAATCAGGTCGTGGCCATTCCAGACCAGGGCTTCCCGCACAGCACTCACCGGGTCTGACGCGGCGAGCGCCGCCTGGAAGAGCCGCTCGATGGTTGCCCGCGCCCGTTCCAGATCCGGGTCATCAGTCATCGCCGCGTTCTCGCTCCCGCAGTTCCTGCAACGCCGCCGCAAAGTCCTCCGGCAAGGGAGCCTCGAACGTCACCCGCGAGCCGTTGGGCAATTCAAAACCGAGCCTGCTGGCATGCAACAGTTGCCGGCCGGCGTGCACAGGATCACTTCCCGGCCTGCCGTAAACGGGATCACCCACCACCGGCAGACCGGCAAAGGCGAGGTGGACGCGAATTTGATGCGTGCGCCCGGTCTCGATGGTCACTTCGAGCAACGTCGCATCTGGGAACCGCTCCAGCACCTTGAAGTGCGAGACGGCGTCGCGCCCATTGCGGTGTACGGCCATGCGTTGGCGGTTCTGGGTATCTCGCATGATCGGTGCGTCGATGGTGGCTTCGTCCTCTTCCGGGGAGCCGCTGACCAGCGTGATATACGTTTTGTCCACGGAGCGCGCGGCCCACTGATCGACCAGGGTCAGTTTGCCGCGATCCGTCTTGGCGGCGACGATCAAACCAGAGGTGTCCTTATCGAGCCGGTGCACGATGCCCGGTCGATGACTGCCACCCACGGCGATCTCTGGCACATGCGCCACCAGCGCGTTCGCCAGGGTGCCGCGCGGGTGGCCCGGCGCCGGATGCACCACCATCCCCGCCGGCTTGTTGACCACGATCACGTCAGCGTCTTCATAGACGATTTCGAGAGGGATTGGATCTGGCTGAATTTCATCATCGGCAACAGGCGGGATATCTACCGCGACGACTTGCCCAGGCGTAACGCGGAACTTGGATTTGCGCTGGACGCCATCTACCAGCACCTGTCCGTCCTCGATCAGGCCCTGCAGCATGGCGCGGCTCATATCCGGCAATTGGTCGGCCAGGTACTTGTCGAGCCGGGTTCCCAGATCAGGCTTTTCGGGGTGCAACATGATCACGCCCGAGGGTTGGGACCTGTCGGCGGCATCTTCTCCCAGGTCAATGAACTCAGTTCCGTCATCCATTGGCGCGTGCTCCATCTACCAGCGTCCATCCTGCGACCAGGATCACCGCGCCGACGGTTACGGCACTGTCGGCCACGTTGAAGTTTGGCCAGCGCCCTACCGATACAAAGTCCACGACGTAGCCCAGCCGCATCCGGTCTGCCAGGTTCCCGAGCGCCCCTCCGGCCAGCAACCCGACGCCAATCGACTGCCATGTGGGCGGCGCCGCACTCCGGAGGTACAACGCCGCCATGATGACGACTACCAGCAGCGGCGCCACCACCACGAACGGCCCCAGCTCACTCAGCAGCCCGAAGGCCACACCACGGTTCTCCGTGTACTCCAGTCCAAGCCAACTCCCCATTACGTCAATGCGAGGCGGCAAACGTGGCGCCAGGGTAACCACGATCCAGGCCTTGGTTAACTGGTCCAGAAGGAGGATAAGGCCAGCCACCAGGCCTACAATCCCGAGGTCACGCGGTGCCGGCACGAACAGCCTGTTCGCGGTCAATGATCTCCTGGCAGACCACGTCATACTCGGCATACGGAATGGCGCGGAGGCGATCGATGGGGATGTCCTTGCCGCAGCGCAGGCACTTGCCGTACGTGCCCCCTTCCATGCGCTCCAGCGCGTTCATGATGCGGGCCCGCATCTGGGCCAGGTTGCCAGAAAAGACATCCAGTCGCTCTGCCTCCGCCAGGCTGCTGCCATCCTCAGAGAGAAATCCCGCCTCATCACCCTGGTCTTCCGCCATCTCGCGAGATTCCACCGCCATCGAGGAGGCGTTCTCGTCGATTTCGGCAAGTTTGGCCTCGAGCAACCCACGCAACTCGGCCAGTTGCTTGTCGTTCATGGTTAGGCATCCTCAAAATGTGCGAGTGCTTGCGCCACGTTGCCGGGCACGATCCGGCGCGGCATTGACGCGCGATAGTATCACAGGGTTTCATCGCATCCGCCGCGCCCGCCACACCTCTCCCTATACTCCGCGCGGCGTGTCTGCGAATCGCGGAAGGTCCTCGGTGTTCATGTCTGATCCAAACCAGGGTGTCCGGTTAGTCATTGCCGGTGGCGGCACTGGCGGCCACGTGCTGCCAGCGTTTGCCGTGCTCGGTGAACTGCGCCAGCGGGGCGCGCTGGCCAGTGTCACCTGGATTGGCAGCAGTGACGGCCATGAGCGCCAGGCCGCACAGGATGCGGATATCCCGTATGTGGCGATTCCGACCGGCAAGCTGCGCCGCTACCTCTCCCTGCAGAACCTCACCGACGCCGGCCGTATCCCGCTTGGCGTCGTGGCGGCCCGTCGCGCGCTGAGCAAGGCACGACCCCAGGTGATTCTCAGCACCGGCGGGTTCGTGAGCGTGCCGACCGTCGTGGCGGCGCGCGGCATCGCCCCGGTCATCACCCACGAGCAAACCGCCATCGTCGGGCTGGCGAACCGCATCAATGCCCGCTTCGCCGAGGTCCTGGCCATTTCTCACGCGGAGACCGAGCAGGAAGCCCGCCGGTTACATCGCAACGTGGCGCTGACGGGCAATCCGGTGCG
>JALYWD010000558.1 GCA_030852885.1 Chloroflexota bacterium
TGTGCCTTCGGTTCGATCCAGGCGGCCATTGAGGCCGCAAGCGTCGGCGACACTATCGCGATCTGTGCCGGGAAGTACACCGAGAACCTCACCATCAGCAAGAACCTCACCCTCGCCGGGCCAACCGGCAACAACCCGGCTGCCGTGGGCGGCGCTGGAGGCACCTCCGTCGTGACCGTCCTGGACGGCGTCACCACCATCATCCAGAACATGGCCTTCGGTCTGGGCGTCGGCACGCTGATCAACGGGGAGCGCTTGGGCGGCGGGCTCCTCAATCTCGGCAACACGACGCTCAAGAGTGTCAGTCTGGAGGAGAACACCGCTGACAATGGGGGAGCCATCTACAGCTTCGGGCCGCTCACGCTCGACGGCGTGACCGTCGCGCTCAACCATGCGACGCTCAACGGCGGCGGAATCTATGCCCAGGTGCAGGGAGAACTGACCGCGATCAATGTCACGCGCGTGGAGAGCAACACGGCCGTCCTGGGTGGCGGCATCTATGCCGAAAGCGATGTCACCCTCACCACGGGCAGCGTGGTGGACGGCAACACGGCCACAAATGATGGTGGCGGGATTTACAACCGGGCTCAGCTCACCCTCGATGCCAGCGTGGTGCGGGCAAACGCCGCGCAAGGGAACGGCGGCGGCATCTACAGCCTGGCTGATGTCATCGCGCAGAACAGCGCGGTGATTACCCTGAATATGGCGAAGAATGGTGGCGGCGTGTACAACGCTGGCAATCCCCTGGGGAACACGCCGCTCTTGCGCATCAATAGCAGTGCGGTAACCAACAACAGTGTCACCGAAGTCGGTGGGGGCATCTTCAACGACGACGGCACCATCACCATGGAGGCGGGGACGGTCTTCGGTAACAAGGCGGCTACGGCCGGTGGCCTGTTCAACACGGACGGTGGCGACGTGACGTTCGGCGCCAACAGCGCCGTTGTCGAGAACGATCCCACCAACTGCGTCGGCACCAGTACCTGCCCGGCGTAGGTCACACCAGGAGCCCGGGGCTGGCGCTGCGCCAGCCTCGGCGCTACCCGGTCGCATGACGCACATTTGGCATCGGCGCATCGTTTACTCACCCTTGCGCGTGGACCACCTCTTGCAAATGAATCACCAGGCATCTCGCACGCGGCGAGATGCCTGGTGATTCAGCGTTAAGGAGAGACGCCATGAGCAGTTCGACCCAGATGCCGATGCAGACGCCGCAGGATCTGTTTGTCCATGAGCTGTCAGACATGCTCAGCGCGGAGCAGATCTTCGTCCAGATGCTGGAGGAGGCACAGGGCCTGGTCCAGACGCCGCAACTGCGAGACGGCCTGCGCATGCACGCCGAGCAGAGCCGGCAGCACGCGCAGCGCGTGCAGCAGGTCCTCGATCAGGTGGGCATGGCGCCGCACCCCGTGCAGTGTCACGCGGCCCAGGGCCTGTATCAGTCGTTGCAGGAAGGGATGATGGCGCAGCCCTCCGCGCCGGTCCTGGAGGGACTGGTGACCGGGGGCGCGTGCAAGACCGAGCACCTGGAGATTGCGGCCTACACCGGGCTGATCAACAAGGCGCGAGCCATGGGGATGACCGGGGCCGCGCAGTTGCTGCAGCAGAATCTGCAGGACGAGCAGCAGATGCTGCAGCAGGTCGAGCAGATCGCACAGCAACTGACCCAGCAGATGGCGATGACCGCCGGTGCAGCAAGTCAGGGAGCGAGCGCCTCAGCGATTTAGCGATCGCGGGTCGCGCGTAGCACCTGGCACCGGTCACGTGTGACTCGTGGCAGGTGCTACGCGCAGTTGGTTGCCTGTTATCGCGTAACCACAGGTGGCATCACAAGCGGCTCAAGGTGACGCACCTGCGGCGTCGCGTTCCAGCGGTTGGTGCGCGGCTCAGACCGCCCGCACGCAGATGAAGTCGTAACCGGTAGCCCCGTTGTTGCAGCGGTCGCCGCCGCCCGCCGCCAGGGCGCACTGGCAGTTGGCGCAGTTGGGCGCCGCGCAGTCGGCGCAGGACTGCGCCTGAAACAGGATTTCCGCGCAGAGATTGCCGCCGGTTGCTTCCACCATGCACTTGCCGTAGCCGCCGCTTGGTCCGCAGGTCTGCGAGCGGTCTATGCACCAGTTCTTTGCCTTGCACACGTTTTCTGGAGGAGCGGTCTCGGTCTTTGACTTCTTCTTCTTCCGCTTCTTGCCCTTCTTGCGGGCGGCGGCCTCATCCGCCTGGAGGAGCGTGCCGCCGGCCATGGTGGTGGCGGCGCCAGCGGCCAGCCCACGCAACGCGAAGCGACGCGTGGCAGCGGCTGAGGTGACGAAACGGGTGAGGGTATCGAAGGTGGAGGTGTCCATGGTGGCGCTCCGTCTGACGTGTAGCGCGTTCCAGGCCGCCCCTGGATTGACTCCATTCCACCAGGAGCGTGAGCACGTGTCCGCCACGGCTGATACACGTGCACGGTCAAATCGGGAACAGGGCGAGAGGCGCAGCGGTTGTCTGCCCTCGTCGCCGGGCACGAACGGGCGCCACGGCATCGAGCCATGGCGCTTGCCCTTGTTTGGTTAGCCTGCGCTACGCCCTGTGATTGGTCGGTTGCCAGTGCTTCAGGGACGACATTTGTGAGGCACACAAGTTGCACTAGGGAGGGTGTACGAGTCGTGTTGACCTCGTGCATCGTCCGCTAGGACAGCGCATGACTTGCCCGGTGCGCACCCACGTACCCGGGGCGATGCGTAGCCATCACTCGTGACCAAAGGAGTCCACCTTGAGCGAAGCACGACGCACCGAAGCAGGGAACACCTTCCAGCAGCGGGAAAGCGCAGGGCAGGGGTCGTATGGGGCTGATACCGCGGGCTCAGCCCAGGGAAGCGGGAAGAATGGCGGTTCGAATACCCGCGCGACCGGCCCAACCGACCTCGGCGCGATTGGGCAGGAGGCAGTCAGCCAGGCCCAGGATCAGGCTGTCAAGATCGTGAGCCAGGCGCGCAAACAGGTGAAGGCCAGCGTCAAGTCGCAAACCTCGCGCGGCGCCACGATTGCGACGGTGCTGGGCTCCTCGCTGCACGACGCCGGGTCGCAACTGCGCGAGCAGGACGAGGCGGCGGTCGCCACCTACCTGGACCAGGCGGCAGTCCAGGTTGAACAGGTCGGCGCGATGCTGGAGAACCAGGAGTACGGCGAGTTGATCGGCGCCGTCCAGGGGTTTGCCCGGCGGCAGCCCGTCCTCTTCTTTGCCGCGGCCGTCGCGGTCGGCGTCGCCGGAGCTCGGTTCCTCCGCAGTTCCGCATCGCAGGGCACATCGCCAAAGCAGCGTGGGCCGGATGCCTATGCCGGGCTGAGCAAGCTGCAGGGCGGTGAAGAGCGCCGCGTGGGAGGGTCCGCATGACGTACTCCCGGGATGACCGCCCACTGAGTGAATTATTCAGCGACCTGGTGCAGGAGACGGGCACCCTGGTGCGACAGGAGGTTCAGCTCGCAAAAGCCGAGGTGACCCAGAGCGCCACACAGGCCGGGCGCGCCGCGGGGTTCATGGCGGCCGGTGGGCTCGTGGCCTACGCCGGGCTGCTCGCCATCATTGCCGGCGTGATTCTCTGGTTGTGGCGCAACGGCATGTCCGATTGGACCGCGGCGCTGGTGGTTGGCGTCGTGGTGGTGCTGATCGGCGTCGTCCTGCTCATGCGTGGCCGCGCGATGCTGCAAACGGAGAACCTTGCGCCACAGCGGACAGTTGAGTCTCTCCGGGCTGACACCGCGATGGTGAAGGAGCAGGTGTCATGACGCCAGGCACATGGGACGCAGGAACGCAGGGCATGACGAGCGTGAATCCAGCAGCCGAAAGCGATGATCCCGAGGTCATCAGCCGGCGGATCGACCACACGCGTGACGCGATGGCCGGGACGCTGGATGAGATTCAGCGCCGGCTGGACCCGGAGCAGGTCAGCAGCTACGTCAAGGATGTCGCCTATTACGTCGTCCTTGAGCTCAAGGGAGCGGTGCGTGACCTGGCCGGCGAGGCCATGACCAGTGTTCGCTCGGCGTCGCCCACCTCGTCAGCAGGCGCTGCCACGCGGGAATCTCCAGGGGCGCCGCATCTCACGGAATCGACGAAGGCGTTGCTCTCCAGATACACCGGATGGCAGTCAAGCACGAAGGCAGGACAAGGACAGATGGCGAACCAGACACAGGGGCTGTGGCAGAAACTCGAAGCAAACCCCATTGCGCTTGGCGCGGTAGGACTGGCCGTTGGCAGTATCGTCGGGGCGATTGCGCCACGCTTGCATCAGGAAGACCAGCTCATGGGCGAGGCCCGGGATCACCTCGTGGAGAACGTGCAAGCCACGGCCGAGCAGACCGTCGAGAATCTGCGCACGGCAGCGGTTGAGACCGGCAGTGCTGTTCTCAAGGAGGCAACCAATCAGCAACAGACCATGTAGCGAGTTCGCACGAATCGTGACGCGCTCCTCGCCGTGACCGCCCGGCTACCTGTACCGCAGGGAGCATGTGGACGCTGGTGTGGAGCGCATTCGCGTTACGGACGACACCAAAATCCGTCTGCACCAGCCGGGCGCGGTTGGCGCGGTGGCCGGCCGGGCCCTTGCTGGGGCCCACGCTGGAGACTGCTTACGATGTCGTTGCCAGCCGGAGTCGCGTACGTGGTGCGGGCCCAGGTGAGGGCTCAGCGAGCCGACCGTTCACCTTTTCCCGGATGGCGGTCATGGTTCCGCCGAGATCTTCCCGGCGGAGCCCCTGCTTCCCCAGCCACCCACCTTCTGATCGATCGACCAGGCCACCCGGGGCACACTTGATCACCACACCAGAAGCGCGGTTGCGCGGGATCCCGGCGTGGCAGGACCAGGAACAACGCGCCGCTCTCGGTAACCTTGATCCGGAAAGTGAAGGCGCCGGGAAGGTGCCCGTCAATGGTGACCAGCGTAGCGTGGTCCATGACGGCCCCTCCCGGCGCTCGGGCTCGGCCCCAGGTTGTGTACTAGTCCTGGTCTGAGCCGTCACTCAACTGCACGCGCACGGCGCGGCTCCGTGAGCTATCGCGGGGATCTGGCTCAACGTCAAATGTCACGCTCTGGCCTTCGCGCAGGGAATCAAAATCCGTGCCGATAATGGCGGAACGGTGAAAGAACAGATCACTGTTCCTGCCGCCCCCATCCGGCGCAATGAAGCCAAAGCCGTTCTCGCGCAGGGATTTGATCGTACCGCTTGCCATCGTGCTCGTCCTTTCGCTGTCGTGAAGTGACAGCGCTCTGTGGGAGGCCCTGGCGGCCCCTGACACACTGATGCCGGGGGTGCGCGACTGTCGCACAACCATGACCCACCCATAAATCTAACACATGTTATAGTGCAGGTGCATTATAACGACTGCACGATTGAACGCATCAGTGCCGGGGCGAACTGAGCGATGAAGACGATCTGGGAGCTGCGACGTGAGCGGGGCTGGACGCAATTTGACCTGGCCCTGGCAGTGGGCGTCCAACCACAAACCGTCTACCTCTGGGAAAGCGGGCGTCGCCAGCCTCAGGTCGTGCAAATGCGCAAACTCGGCCAGGTGTTTGACATCTGCTCAGATGACATTGATTTGACGCGCGCTCGGGAGTCGTACCGTACGTCGTCTCGAGACGGACAGCAGAGCCACGCCAGCAGCTAACGCCGGGCGTTGCTGACCACATACCCATGCTGTACGAAGCCTGGAGACGTTGACATGTCTGAACAATCCGGGCCAGAGCCTGTAGACGCCGGTGATCGTGGGAAGCTCTTACGGCCACGTGCCTGGCGCCGTCCTGATCGCCACGTCTCCGTAGCGATCAGCCATGTGTCCAATGATCCCGGCCGCCACCGGACGTTCAAGATTCGTGCGTCATTTGATGCGGAGCGCAACGGCTGGCAGGCCTTCGTGAGCCCGCACCACCACAACGAGCAATATGGTGAGTGGTCGCTGCTCCTCGGCCTCAATGGCCAACTGTTCGCGACGCCATCTGCCTGCCTTGGCCACGCCGCATCGGTCCTCATCGCCGCGTTTGATGGTGAGGCGGTGGAGGACTGATTGCCTGGCGCCCACGCTAGCCAGCGGGGGAGGCGGCAATCAGGCAGGAATCCGCGGCCTGGCGGGTGCTGACCGCAGCGCGTGACCGGCAACTCCCTCACCTGGTCTCTCTGGCACGCCGCATCCATGGTGGTTCCTGAACGTGTCAGGGGCGCCCCGCCTGTACCTGAAAGGCACCCTCATGGCTCACATTGTGCTGACCCTCGCCGAGTGGCGCGCGATTGCCCACGAATTGCGTGGAGCGCATTGCGCTGCCGCGCCGGCTGGGCTCAACGAACGCTTGCAGGCGTTCATCCGGGAGACCCCGCGCGGCTGGCAGGACCAACCGTATGCCATCGATCTGGACGCGACGAGCATCGAGGCCGTGTGGGCCATGCATGCGACCGTCTCAAACTGCCGCCTGGTCACCAATGACGAGCACACGAGCGTCCTGGCCGCCATGGAGATCGTCTACAGGCATCAGCAGCCGGCTGACGATGCTTCCGCAACCACCCAGGAATACCCATGACCGACCCTCAAACCCCCCGGCCGCGCAAGGTCGAGAAGCGCCAGACAGGGCGCAAGGGCTGAGCCACATCAACACCGTGCGTTTGCCACAGCCCTGCCCGGCCAGGAGAACCTGACATGCCCCGCTTCGAGATGCTCTACCACGCCACCTGTGACCCCGGCTGCGCCTCGGCCGAAGAGGCTGCCGCAATGATCCGGACGCAGATGTCGGGATCTGGCAGGGACCAGGCGCAGATTCACCAGCTCGCCGTCTGGCGTGACGATGGGGACGCGGCTTCCCCCCTGGATGCTGCCGCCCGGACGCAGTTGGACGCGTTCTTTACGGAGGTGCGCCGCTGCGCTCAGGAGGCAGAGGAGCGGTTTCGCGGAGATGTCGAAGCCATTCTGCTTGCGCTGCCCATCCAGGACGCAACCGGCTCGGCAACGGGCGACGAAAGTGAGCCTCCATGTACGAAGTAACCGAGGACATGCCCCGCCACGCGCGGGTGGTGCTGCTCGAGCCGGACGCTGGCTGGTCGCGCGCCTTCTTTGACCGCGAAATGGCCCAGTACGCCCAGGACCGCGGGGCCGCTCCGCGCACCGCCACCCTGCACCCGGATACCATGGTGGCGCTCGGGTTCGCGAGCCTGTGGGCACTGGGCCTCAATGTCACGACGCCGCGCGGCCCGCTCCTGGTGTCCTCGCTCGTCTACGCACGCGACCGCATTACCCTGTTTGAATAGCGGCATGCCGTGCGGCGCGGCCGAACTCAGGAACGGCAGGCGCCTTCCTGGGAGAGCCACCGCGCGTGGTGGTCGTGCTGCTCCGCCGGGGAGTGGGCAAACGTAAAGCACTCCTCCAGCAGGTGCACATTCCGGCTCGCATCCCGGTAGGCAATCTGCAACCGCAGCGGAATGCCGGCCTGGAGGTAGCGCTGCACATCGTCGAAACTCAAGAGTCCGAATGGCAGCCGAAGCTCGATCGGCGCCATCCTGGCGGCCACCTGGAGACGGTGCGGGGCCGAGACAACCCGCATGGTGTGTGTGCCCAGGGCCGCCGTCACCTGGATATCTTCCGCCGCGAGTCCCCCGCTGTTCTGGAGAACGGTCGAGAAATACAGGCCCGCTTCCCGGCCGTGCACGATCGCTTTTCCCGCGGCCAGCGCGGCCCCGTAGGCGCGCCCAGGTGGCCGCTGGGTCTCCAGCAGGGCCCGATCTCCGCCGGTAGCAGCCGAGCGCAGGCGGTGAATGACGGCAGTATCGGCGCGCCGCCGTGTGCGATGCCGGAATTCAGAGAAGATCCAGCAGACGAGCACGATGGCTATGAGCGCTTTGGTGTCTGGTGACAGGTGTTGCAGGTTCTCGAAAATACTCACGAGGTCATCAATTCAGGGCATGGTCGAAGCGCGACCGTCGTGATCGAACGCTTCCACGAACATTGCCAGATCAGCGTGGCCAGTGCCGGGCCGGGAACGGGCGGGGTACTGGCCGCCTCGACGATTGCAGCGCGCCGGTGCGCAACAACCCGATGAGCGCGGCCTGGCTGATGGGCGTCACGAGCGAGGCGAGCGGAACGACCCGTGGCAACACCGGGGCCAGGGGCGGATCGGGCGCCTGGTGCGGATCACCCATCGCGGACTCCGTTCATCGCCGTGGAGCAGGGGACGGTCGCCGCCCCGGCCCGGGGGAGGGCCTGCCTCACGAGGGAGATGCGTGCGCCCGCGGTGACCGTGGGGAGGCATCGCCCCAGCGGGCGTGTTCAACCTCGGCGGCGCTGAGCATGTGCAGGGCCACGGCATCGGTCAGCGACACGCCACCGGGCACGCCACGCCGCCGGCGCAGTTGCCGCATGCGCTCGGTCATGGCGGTGAAGAAGGCCTGTTCCCCAGGACTCATGGTCTGTGGCTCGGGCATGCTCATGGGCGTCTCCCTGGTGTCTTGATGGCGTTCGTGCTGTCTGGAGCCCTACGACATCAGGCGGTCCTGGGCGTTGCGGTGCCGCTGCAGCGCGGCTTGCTCCCATTCCCGATCCTCATCGCTCATCCCGGCCAGCCGCTGCGTTTCGCGCCGGTTGGCTTCCTCTGCGGGCGAGCCCGCGCGTCCTTGCTCAACGATCCCTGGTTGCCGGTCTTGCTCGCGATCACCGGGTGAGCGAAAAAGCGAGGTCAGTTGCATGCGGATTCCCATGGAGTGAGCTCCCTGGTGGACGGGCCGGCACCGATGACTCGCGCGGGACGTGCTGTAACAGGGCAGGGCAGGCGCGGCCGGTGATGGCAGATGCGGCACTGGACGGAACGTCGCCACAGCGCGGAGGATCGTGTCGCCCAGCAGGAGCGTTGAGCGGTGAAGGCCGACCCGGGGGTGGCAAGTGCGCCATCATCGGCTGGAGGCTGTGTACCCGACTGTAGCACACCTGCTCGCATCGGCATTGACGCCAGACCCCCGTGCGGCGCACTGGGCGCTGCCAGCAGTCACGCATCGTTTGTCCCCTTCTCGCCTCCACCCCGCACCGCATCCGGATTCGGGCGAAAATGGCCTCACGATCCGGGAGCGCACAGCGGGGCAGGTGATGACGTACCAACGGGAGTTCCGGCAGAAGCTGCGCGTGGGCGT
>JALYWD010000745.1 GCA_030852885.1 Chloroflexota bacterium
ATGGCTGTCCCGATGGCGCTGGCACGATGTGCGGGTGTTCCGGCGTCGGCAATCCCTGTTTCTACTCCGAGGGGTGCTGCGGCTCGGGCATCTGCGTTGGCTTCGTCTGCCGCCTCCCGTAATCGCAGCGCCGGCGCGATTGCGGGAGGCCGCAGACGAACCCGGCAATGATCGGGGGGAGGTAGTGCGGGATACCGTGGGTTATCCGCCACGAGCCCCCACCCCAACCCCTCTCCCTGAGTACTTGCACATGGCGAGGGGCTTTCGGCCACGCCGGCATGGCCTTGACGGCTGCATGGCGCGAGATGCACCACTCTGCCAGATGACGGCTCCCCTCGCCCTGTGCAGGGCGACGGGTTGGGGTAAGCGCTACCCGGCGCAAAGAGCCGGGTAACGCTCGTTCACGCCAGACGCCTACATCCTAAAAGAGGTTACACAGCGGCAGGCAGCGGTTGCCCTGGGAGCAGGAGGACGAGCACACCGTTCCCGCTGGACACTCACCCGTCGTTGTGCAGGGCTGCGCAGGGCCACAGATCGTCTCTCCGCCAGGGTTCGTCACACGACAGACGGGTTCGAACCCAGGGGTGTTGGTGTTGCACGAACAGCCGTCAGTCGTGGCGCATAGTGCGCTCGGGCAGGTATTGCCGCAGCTCCCATTGGGCAGACAGGTTTCGCCGGTCGCGCATCCGGCAGAGCACGTACCGTTCTGGCACGTCTTGCACGGGCTGCCACACTCTACGTCTTCGCAACAGTCGTTGTCAGGAATTCACTTGCCGCCGCAGGGCTTCGTGCCCTCCAGGCAGCGACACTGCCCACCGGAGCAGACCCCACCACCACAGTCCGCGTTGCCGCAGCAGTTGTCCCTGGGGATGCACCCACCATTGCAGCGACGGAACCCCGAGAAGCAGGCGCAGGTGTTGCCCTGGCAGATGCCGTTGCCGCCGCAGGCAGCATCCGAGCAACACGAACCCGCCGGTAGGCACTTCTTGCCGCACTTGACCTTCGGGGCCTTGCACTTCTTCTTCTTCTTCTTCTTCTTTTTCTTGGCGTCAGCTTCCTCGTGGCCGAGGAGCGGGAGCGCCCCCGCCGCCGCCAGCAGCGCCGTAGCCCCCCGGCGCGTGTGCGATGCGCCGAACGCGCGAGCAAGCCGATCGAACCGCGAGCCATCCATGAATCCGCCTCCTGAGATCCACCGAACAGAGTCTCAGGGTATGCAGTGCCGGCTCATGCCACATCCGTAGAAATACGCATTTTTCGTGCGGCAGAGACCGGATCATGGCGATGCGCGGCCTTTCGCCCGGCGTTAGGCGGCCCTGCCCGTCACAGCGGATCCTGGCAGGTCGCATCGATGCAGGCCTGGCTTTCCGGGCACTCGCAGATGCCGCCGCAGCCGTCATCCCCGCCGGTACAGTCAGCGCACTGGGGCACGCAGGGCTCCGGGCAGCGGCCAGGTAGTGCGCCGCGCTTGAGCCACTTTTCCCTCCCGCAGGGCCCGGTGAGGATGTTCTCGCCGTTGAAGCACATCGGATACCCGATCATCTTCTGATGACGCGGGCAATTCCTCTTCTTCTTCCTGTTCTTCTTCCTGGCTTCGGCGCCTTCCACGAGCCCGGCCCTGGCCACGCCCAGCAGGCCGAGGACCCCCAGGGCCCGGCGCCGGGTCGCCGGTGCTGCCAGTCGGGTGGTGAGCGTATCGAACCGGCCAGCATCCATCTCCGCCTCCTGGGTCATCGTACGAGTCGATGCTCAGCACGATATCGGCCCAGGTCAGGCGGGGCATCCGTAGAACTACGTACTTTCGCCAACGGCTGCTGCCGTACCGCCCGGTTGACGATGTGCCGGGGTCTCCTACCCTCGCGTGCAGCCCTGATGGAGTCGGTGGCCGTGTTGCGCCCTACGGGGTGGAGAGCATGATCACAAACGGCCTGGGCACCGTGGTCGGCTCGCCCGTTGGCGTCAGGGCGCCGGTCTGCTGGTCGATGGCGAACTGCGTGATCGTGTCGTCGTCATAGTTGGCGGCGTAGAGCCACTGGCCCGCTGCGTCGAAGGCGAAGCTCCACGGGACGGCGATGCCCTCGGTGGTATGGCCAACCAGCGTCAGTTCCCCGGACTCGGGATCGATGGCGAAGGCAACGATCGCATCACCTTCCGGGGTGACCATATCGGGCTGGCCGCGATTGGAGTTGTACAGGAAGCTGCCGGAGGGATGGAGCAGGATCTCGGCGGTGCTCTTCGTGCCTTCGAAGGGATCAGGCACGGTGGAGATGGTCTGCAGCTCCTCGCCAATCGTGCCGGTAGCCGGGTCAAAGGCGAACAGGGTGATCGTGCCACCCATCTCGTTGACGACATAGAGCTTCGTGCCATCGGGACTGAATGCGACGTGGCGCGGCCCGGCGCCGGGCGCCGTGGACGCCTCGCTCACCCGTTCCAGGGCTCCGGTCTCCGTATCTAATTGGAAGATGAGGACCTGGTCGGTGCCCAGGTCGGCGGCGGCGATGTAGTTGCCACCCGGATCGAACACCACCGCGTGGGGATGCGACATGTCCTGGCGCTCCGCGTTGGGACCAGAGCCCGTCTGCTCGAGCGAGTTGACCACCGGCTCCAGCGAGCCATCGGGATTGATGGGGAGCACCACGAAGTTGGCCCCGTTGTAGTTCGCCACCACCACGTACCTGCCGCTGGGATCGACCGCCGGTTGCGCCGCGGTCGAGCCGGCGGAGGACTGGCGATTGACAAAGGTCAGCATGCCCGTCTCGGGATCAACGGCATAGGCCTCAACCGAGCCGCTCTCCTTGCCCTCGTAGTCCCCGATGACGTTGACGGCGTAGAGAAAGCGCCGCGTGGGATCGAAGGCAAAGTAAAAGGCATTGTCGCTGGGGACGGTCTGGACCAGGGTGAGCGCCCCGGTGTCCGGCGCCACGAAAAAGACCGAGATGCCGGCCTCAGCCGGGTTGCCCCCCGCCGCGATGGCGGTCCGGGAATCCGATCCCACATACGCGAACTGGCGGCTGGCGCCCTGGCCCACGGGCGTAGCCTCTTGCGCCAGGGTCGCCTCGCGCCCCCCCGCGGCGAGGATCACCGCCGAAGATGCGGCGCCGGCTGCCGTGACCTGGAGGAGCAGCCTGCGGCTCACGCGGGAGGCATCGTGCGCTGAGACGGATCGCCGGTGATCCACGGTCATTGCTCCTTCTGGCCTGCTCGGCCTGGCCGTCGTCATGCGGATTCCCCGCCGCCTGGCGACGTGCGGGCAGCGGCGTCACCCGGCATCGTCTCACACATGGTTCATCCTGGTGCGCAAGCTACGCGCACGGCGCGCCGCTCGGGAGAAACCCTGCGCGCTGCCGGATACCTCCCCCCTGCCAGCCGCGCATCGGGAAAGGGAGCGGAGTGAGGGCCGTTCGCTACGGCGCAATGGTGCTGGATGACGCGCTAGCCATCACAAAGCGGAATGCAGTGCCCTTGCGCCGAGCAGATTGTTGAACAGACGGCCCCTACCGCACAGTCCGCGGTGGTGGTGCAGGTTGGAAATGCATCGCACGAGCCGACAGATTCCCGGCACACAAGCTCGAGTCCTGTGTCATTGTCGTTAAAGCAGGTTGCGATACTGTACAGACTGTCAACCGCTCGCCACGTCCGAGACATGACTCATGCCTGCCAATGAGTGCGTGGGTAGCGGAGCCGCGCCCGCAGTGGCATCAATGTGTGAACACCCAATCAGGAGGGACGACGCGGTGGCGATGTATGTCGCCCCCGCGTCTCCAATCTCAAACTACACCACGCACCAATTCAGCGGTGGTCCCTGGCTTTAGGCAAGGGTGATGCAGGCGTCGAGCGTGACCGTCGTCTCCCCGCTGGAGCTATCGGTCACGAGCACAATCTGGTCGACTTCCTCGCTGCCGTACGCCGCCAGCACTTCCGCATAGGTGTTGTTGGCCTGGTCACCGCCGCACAACTCGTCGTTCCAGATCCACTCCGTCTGGTTGCCAACCAGGTTGCCGGTTTCCCCCTGGTCCTCGGTGTCGCACAGTTCTGGTGGGAACTGGGCGTACGGGCAACGCCCGTTCTCCAGGAAGACGACGAAGCGCGGTGAACCGACGCCACAACCACCCTCGGTGAAGGTGAAGGCGGACTCAAGCGATGCAATATCGCCAAACGTCGTGCCGCTGGGAACCTCGAAGACGAGGTTGCCAAAGTCACTGGTGCCCGTGGTGGTCGCGGTGTACGCGCCGTTGTCAACGGTGACGTCACCCTCGGTGTCAGTTACAGGCAGGCATGTGACCACAGGCGCGCAGGCGCCCTCGGTATCACCGTGCGCGAGGTGGGCGTCCACGGCGGGGCGAGCGACGGTGATCGTCTGCCCCTTGTGGCAAATGGTGACCTTCTCCTTGCCTCTGCCTTTGCCCTTCCCCTTACCTTTGCCCTTTCCGTTCCCCTTGCGCTTGCCCTTGTGCTTGCCGCCCTTCTTGGCCTCGGCCTCACCGAGTCCAATGACGGCTCCTGTCCCCACGAGGAGGGCCAGGGCTTGCCGGCGGGAACGCACGGTAGTGAGACCGCGCGCAAACGTGTCGAGTGCCTGGTCCTTCATGCCAAATCGTCCTTCCTCTTCGGCACCACACCCGGGTCGTGCGTGCTCCGGAACTGAGGTCACGCCACCGCTGACTCTGCAAGACCCCACGCCTTCCACGCATACGATGTGCCAATTTCCGGCATGCGCTTGTCCTGCCCTGCCCTGGAGGCCGTGAGGTGTAGGGCACACTTCTCCCGCGTGGCACCCTGGAGCAGGGAGACCGGACAGAGCTGGGGACGCCACTGCCGCGCTCGCGGAGCGGGAGCACAGACGGCAGCAGCGCGGCGTATCGGGACCTCTCCGTGGATGAGTGGAAGGGCGCACGAAATCATGCCTGGGAGCCCTCCCTCGTTCACGAAGGTAGGCGCTGGCGCGGTCACCCCGTGTGCGGCCACCGCGTGCACCAAAGCGGCCGGCCAACTGTGCAGGGAGTGTGGGGGAAGTGTCGCTGGGGGTGGCGCGGTGCT
>JALYWD010000749.1 GCA_030852885.1 Chloroflexota bacterium
GGCCTCAACAACCGCGCGGTATGTCTGCTGCTGCTCGCGGAGCTTCCCGGCAACCGCGCCAAGTTCCTCGCTCGCGAGGCTGATTTCGGTATGCGGCTCCAGGTGCGCAAGACCATCCGCCAGATCCTCGACTGCCTGGACCAGGTCGTTCAGCGTGTCACCAAAGAGCTGCTCGCAAGCGCGCTCAAGGGCGGGCCACTGGGTCGGAGCGATGCGGGCAGCGGCTGCCTCAAGCCGGTAGGTGCTCCCATACCGGCGATCCAGGTCCTTCCCGGAAACGCGGCGGACGAAGGTGCAAAGTGGCTGGCCGAGGTTCGCGGCAAGCGCTGCGACGACCTGCGTCTTCTCTAGAACGGCGCGTGCGCGCGCGGCCAGTGCAGGAGGGACGCCCAGCGCGAAGATCCGGGGTATCACGCCTCGACCAGTTCGCTGATCGACGAGTCTGTGCAGGATGGCGCGCAGCGATGTCAGTGACACCTCGTCGGTGAGCGCCGAAGTGGCGGATTCCTCCAGCGCGTGAGCCTCATCGACAACGAGGATCGCGGATTCCGGGAGACGGTCCGGATCCGCCAGCCAGAGGGCGTGATTTACCAAGAGCAGATGGGCAGCTTTTGCTCGTTCGGCGCGCAGCCAGGCGGCACACCCCAGTCGCCGGCATTCCTCCCCTCCGCAGTGGCTGTTGTGCGCATTAACTTCGGCCAGCACTCGCGCTGCGACAGGGAATTGCCTCCGGATCCAGTACGGGAACTGATCAATATCCGCATTCGGCAAGGCGGCCAACCAACGGACGAGCAAGGCGAGTACGTAGCGCTCATCCAACTCGGTGTGGGTATTGAATGAGGCAAGGGTGCGCAGTACAGCCGATCGGCAGATCTCGTTCGAAAGCCCTTTGAGTAATTCGTATCTGACCGGGAGGCCCGTGAGTTCCTCAAACGCCCCGACGTCCCGCACAAGTTGATCCTGCAGGGCGCGCGTGGCCGTTGAGATGGTCACGCGCTCCCCGGCGGCCAGCGCATGGACAACAGCCGGTACGAGGTATGCAAGCGACTTCCCCGTACCAGTGGGAGCCTCAATCATGACAAAGGTGCCAGCGCCCATAGCGGCATGAACGAAGCCGGACATCGCCGTCTGGCCCGGGCGCTCCGCGAAGCCCTTGACTCGGCGGTATGCGGCGAGCGCCTCCTCAACCGCTTGCCTGTCGCCAACGGCCAGCACCCTAGGTGGAAACGGCGTCCAGTTCAGCGGCAGTGATGGTGCATGCTCCTGGAGATAACTACCTGGCGCTGGTGTTGCCCCCGTCCAGTCTTGCCCCCACATCTCCGGGAGCAATTCCCGGAGGAACGGCGTGGCGTGGGCGAGATCATCCCAGGTCGACAGCAAGGCGCGGTAGGTCAAGCTGAGCAGACAGGTATCGGTGACAGCATCGTGCAGTGTTGATTCGCCGACGTCCAGAGATGTTTGCATGTCGGCGGAGGCAAGGTCTCGTGCAATGCCGGCTGCAGCTTCGAACGTGGCGCCGACCGCGACTGCCATGTCAGCCAGTTGGTGCCGGCCCAGCTCTGGATGCACCAGAAACCCGAGTTCCTGCGCATCAACGACGGCATTTGAGAAATGGAGCAAGGTCTGCTTGAGGAATGCAGCATCAAAACGGGCGTTGTACGCGACCACCGGGTCATCGCCGAGAAAGGCCCCAACCTCAGGGGCAATTTCAGAGAAAGACGGGCTGGCCTGAATGACCTCCCACCTTTGCGGTCGATCCAGGAACCCGAGCTTTCGCATAAGCGCACGCGATAGGTGCTTGCCATCTGGATTGCAGTACCGCACCAGCATGTCCACGGGCTCACCGCCACGATGACGAATTGCCACGATCTGCAAAATGGCATCAGTGTCGGGGTCGGTTCCCGTGGTCTCCAGGTCAAGCACGACGTAGTTTTCACAGGCCTGCGACACGTTTGCGATGAGTGGAAGGTCCTCGGGTTTGGCTGCCACCTTTTCTGGCAGCTCTGCTGGATGGGTCGGTGACAATTCATGGAGGCGTGATTTCAACCACCAGCGCCCATCGGCAACAGTGACAAAAAGGGTGCCGTGCTCGACCGTAGCCGCTATTGACTCTGGGCGAATTGGTCCATGAGAACGCCTCAGATGTCGCTGGATGTCGACCACTGATAGCGGCGATGAGGCGTCTTGAAGAAGGCGTTGAATCTTGACCTCAAGCGCAGAGACACTGCTGACCATTCGCAACAACCCATGATGCGGATCGAGTTACCAACAGGTTCTACAAGCGGCGTCTGCGCTCGAGCAAGCACGAGAATGCCTGGTTCAGTAGAATGATTGTCCGTATCTGCGAGCATAATATGCGAGAAATTCCAACTAGATCAACCCAGAAACATCTGGTGTCGATTGGTCGCTCAGTCTAACAAGGACAGAAGCTGTAGCGAACCCTATCGCATTTCTTGTTGTACGCCTCCGGTAGCATCCCTCGTCCCAAGCAAAGCATTTCTCATTTCTCCCATCTTTTCCGGGCAATTCGGGTTGGTAATACTCTGACATCTCTGGAATGCATATCGTCTGCCGTTGATCGTATACCGGTCGATGAAGAACCGAGTGCAGGAGATGCAGTCAAGGTCCATAGCACTAGCGCCTCTTATGGACACTCAGTAGCAAGTCGCTCGACTCTGGACACCTACAGCCATGCGATTCCCACCATGCACGGCGACGCGGCCGCAGCCATGGATGCGGTCTTTACCACCTGATCCGAAATTCTTGGTGTACGCCACGACGAAGGGCGAGGGCGCTTTGGCCCTCGCCCTTCCTTGAGTTTGGCTTTTGGCGCGCACGCGAGCGGAC
>JALYWD010000044.1 GCA_030852885.1 Chloroflexota bacterium
GGAATACGGAGGAAAAGCAACGATTCGGGACTATGCCTGACGTTCCTCACTCCCTTATTCCCTAAGCGCCGCAGCGCGTCCTCCCTCTACCGTGGTCGTGCCTGCATCAGCTTGATCATCGGCTTGCGCGGCTTGGTGGCGGCGTCGCGGGCAAGCTGGACCGCGACGGCGGCGGCGATGTGCTCGAAGGCCTTGGCGGTTTCGGACTCGGGATGGGCGACCATGACCGGTTTACCGGCATCGCCACCCTCGCGCACGCGCGCCTCGATCGGGACTTCGCCCAGGAAGGGCACGCCGTATTCCGTCGCTGTCCGCAAGCCTCCCCCTTCGCCGAAGATGGGGGTCTTCTCGCCACAGCCAGGACAGATGAAGCCGCTCATGTTCTCGACGATGCCCACGATGGGCGTCTTCACCTCCTGGAACATCTTGAGGCCCTTGACGGCATCCGCCAGGGCCACTTCCTGCGGCGTCGTGACGATAATGGCGCCGGAGAGCGGGATCTTCTGCGTCAGCGTGAGCTGCACATCACCGGTGCCCGGCGGCAGGTCGATCACCAGGTAGTCGAGGTCTTCCCAGAGGACATCGTTCAGGAACTGCGTGATCAACTGGGCCACCAGCGGCCCGCGCCAGATCAGCGCCTTCTCCGGGTCCATCAGGAAGCCGATGCTCATGATCTTCACGCCGTACGCTTCCAGCGGCACGATCTTGCCGTCACGCACCAGCGGCTTGGCGCTCTGGCCCATCATCAGCGGGATGCTGGGGCCATAGACATCGGCGTCGAGCAGGCCGACCTTGGCGCCCGCCTGGGCGAGGGCCACGGCCAGGTTCACCGCCACCGTGGATTTCCCGACGCCGCCCTTGCCGGAGGCGACCGCCACCGTGTTGCGCACGCCCGAAATCGGGTCGGCGTCGATCTTGCCGGAGCCGGACGCGCGCACCCGCGTCAGGAACGTGACCTCAACAGTTTCGACGCCCGGCAGCTTGCCGGCCACCTCCTTGAGTTCGCGCTCGATGGTGGCCTTGTACGGCGCGATGGGCGAAAGCAACTCAACCGTCAGGTTGAGACGTGAGCCGTCAATTTCGACGGCCGGGATCATGCGCAGGTCAACCAGGCCACGGCCAATGGCCGGCTCCTGTACGCCGGAGACGGCCTCCAGCACCTGCTCTTTGGTCAAGCCCGCCCCATTTGGCGGCTGGGGAATACTCATGCGGTCCTTTACTTTCCAGGCTGAGCGGGTCAGCACATTCCTTCTATGACAGACGATACTCTATGGCAGCAAGGCGACCGGAGGGCGCTGATCTCACGCCGTGCCGCCTCGGGTGTTCGCCTGGGAGAGGGGCGGCGACATCAGCGCCGGCAGATTGAACAGGAGTAGTTCACCAACTCATGACTGACCACGAGCAAGACCGGGACGAACCCCAGAGTGACCCTTCCGCCGCCGTGGACGCGATGTCCGCGAAGCAGGCGGTGGAAGCGGAAGCGAGCGGCGTGCCCGCCGGTCCAAAGAAGATTGCTTCTATTATGTCACACCCGGACGACGCAGAGTTTATCTGCGGCGGTACGCTGGCGCGTTGGGCGGACGAGGGCAACGAGGTCGTGATCGTCCTCATCACCTCGGGCGACAAGGGCAGCGATGACCCGGAGATGACCCCCGAGCAGTTGGCCGCCACGCGCGAGGCGGAGCAGCTCGCGGCGGCGAAGGTGCTGGGCGTCAGCGATGTCATCTTCCTGCGAAAGACCGACGGCTACCTGGTCCCGACACTGGAACTGCGCCGCGACCTCGTGCGCGTCGTGCGCGAGATCAAGCCGGATGTGGTGATCTGCCAGGACCCCACGGTGCACTGGGCAGACGCCAGCTACATCAACCACCCGGATCACCGCGCCGCCGGTGAGGCGGTGCTGGCGGCCATCTTCCCGGCGGCGCGCAACCGCATGTACTTCCCCGAACTCCTGGCCGAGGGCCTGGAGCCGCACACCGTGCGCGAAATCTACATGGCCGGGGCCCAGACGCCTGATGTCGCTATCGATGTCACGGCCCAGATGCCGCAGAAGATCGCGGCGCTCAAGGCCCACGCCTCCCAGGTCGGCGAATTCGAGTTCGAGCAGATGATCTGGGACTGGGCGAAGGAATCCGCAAAGGAGTTCCCGGACCACGGCGAGTACGCCGAGACGTTCCGGTACTTCAAGCTGGAGTAGGCGTCCAGGTCAATCAGCAACACGTCAGCGGCGCAGGAATCCAAACCTGCGCCGCTGTTGCATTCCTGCCTGTCTCTGCAACCGCAAGAGCGCTGGACCATCAATCAACGCGATGCCGTGCGCAC
>JALYWD010000053.1 GCA_030852885.1 Chloroflexota bacterium
GCTCTATGTCCAGGGCAAGACTCTGCGACGCGCTTGCACTGCTGATCTGAGCCTGGAGAGATACACATT
The DNA here is from genome assembly GCA_030852885.1 of Chloroflexota bacterium. Taxonomy (GTDB): domain Bacteria; phylum Chloroflexota; class Chloroflexia; order Thermomicrobiales; family UBA6265; genus JACCXM01. The sequence continues at coordinate 70 of JALYWD010000053.1, forward strand.
GTGTATCTCTCCAGAGGTATACTTCGGCTAGTGAGAGGAATGATTGAGATGGCTTCACCAGCGGTATTGCAGGAAAAACGAACTCACGCGGTCAATCTACGCGTGCGAGAGGACATCCGCGCCTTGATTGACCAGGCAGCCCAAGCTCAGGGCAAATCACGCTCAGAGTTCATGATTGACGCGGCCCGGAGAGCAGCCGAGGACGCTCTCCTCGATCAAACGTTGGTGCGAGTAGATCAGGAAACCTGGGACTATTTCGTGAGCGTTTTGGACAACCCACCCCCTAATCCTGGTCTTGAACGCCTCATGCGGGCGCCGCGACCCTGGGAATCGTGACCCTTTCAGAACCAGGCCTGCTGACGGCCGATCATGACCTGAGCACATTCGCGTGCAGTGAGCCTAGCCTCGACGAATGGCTCAACCGTCGTGCGCTTACAAATCAGGGCCACGGAGCCTCACGTACGTATGTTGTGGCAGAAGGGCCACGGGTAGTTGGGTACTACAGCTTGGCGTCAGGTGCGCTCGCACTGAGCGTGGCGCCCGGGCCTGTGCGCCGCAACATGCCGGACCCCATTCCAATGGTTCTGCTGGGGCGCCTGGCCATAGATCAACAATGGCAGGGCAAGGGCCTTGGCGTCGCGCTATTGCAGGACGCCGTCGTTCGGACGAGGGCCGCAGCTGAGATTCTCGGTATCCGAGGCCTACTCGTGCATGCGATCTCCGAGGATGCCAAAGCGTTCTACGAGCGCCACGGGTTCTTGGCATCATTCGTCCAGCCGATGACGTTAGTCTTGCCACTCAGGTAGCAAGCACTCCGTGCCCACCCACGCTCCTCCCAACTACGCGCGTCCGTTCTGCCGCTTCGCACGCGGTGAGGTCATGCCGCGCAACGCGCCGGAGGACATTGTGTTTGCAGATAATGAACTGCTCGCCTTTGTTTCTCCCCGCACGTGGCCGCACAATGCCGGAAACGTACTGATCGTTCCGCGTGCGCACTACGAAAACCTGTACGTCATGCCGGATGACCTGCTGGCGCACGCGATCGTCATGGCGATGCGGATTGCCATCGCCATGAAGGCGGCCTACGGCTGCGACGGCACCTCCCTGCGCCAGCACAATGAACCCGCTGGCAACCAGGATGTCTGGCATTTTCACCTGCACGTCTTTCCGCGCTGGGAGGGAGACCGGCTCTACCAGCGGCCGGACCAAGCGCGCGAGGTGGATGCCGAGGAGCGGCAACTGTACGCGACACGTTTGCGAGCCGTCCTGGAGACTGGACCAGACATCCAATATGGATGATCTATCGCCACCGTGTATGGACCCTGCCCTTTTCACCACGGTGCGTTACGGCACGATAGAAGCCATCTTTGTGCCGGGGAATACCCTGCCGCCTGAGCACCTGATCGGCAACGTGAACGTCGTGCCCTTTGCGGGAGAGGATGCGGTTGTGGTGCGGGTTGCGGGCGGGCGCCCAGAGATTCCTGGTGGCACACTGGAACCGGGAGAGGACTACCTGGCTGCCCTGCGCCGCGAACTGCGTGAGGAGGCTGGCGCAGACCTGCACTCGTGGACGCCCCTGGGCGCGTATCGCTGCCACTCGATGGCGAGAGAGCCATACCGCCCGCACCTGCCGCATCCGGACTTCTTTCGCGTCGTGGGGTTTGGGGAGGTTGCGCTGATTGGGCAACCGACCAATCCAACCGGGGGCGAAGAGGTGATTGAGGTGAGCGTCATGCCAGTGCTTGCGGCGGAGCGGTTGTTCCGGCAGTGGCAGCGGCCAGATATCGCGGCGTTGTACCGCCTGGCCGTGAAATGTCGGCAATCAGCCTGAGGCTTTACACGCAGCAATCCACACGTCAACATCGTCCGCTGGCGTGAATCGCAGCGCATCTTCATCACTCCCCGGTGGCTCGAACAGGTTCGCCACCATCGCAAAGTCAGCGGGATGAACGCGGGCACACTGGAGAGATAGCTCATTGGCCTGCCAGCGTTGCAAGGCGACGTCGCGAGGGGAATCCACGAAGATCAGTTGCGTGGTCGCGCCGCACGCTGCCGCCAAAGCTCGCAGAGCATCGCGCTGTTGCCGGGTGAAGGCCGTCGTGTCGTAGACCACGCTGACACCAGCACGCAGGTGCGTACAGGCATCCTCTTCGGCGATAGCGTGAATGCGCGCCCACTGCCCGTCGCTCAGGAACTCACCGGTGAGGCCGAGCCCGAGACGGTGTGAGACCTCATCCGGGTCAACGCGCGGCACGCCGAGATGTTCCGCCAACCGGCGGGCCAGCACCGATTTCCCCGCGAACGAGATGCCTGTGAAGAGGTAGAGACAGGGCAGC
>JALYWD010000060.1 GCA_030852885.1 Chloroflexota bacterium
GCCGGCCAGCGAAGCCAGCGTCGATATCGTGCCAGAAGCGGATCACCGGGCCCTCCCCGAGCCGCCAGCAGAGAAAGACTACGCGCCCCTCGTGCAGTGACGGAAAATCGATCAGGCCATGGTCGAGGCTCTTGATGTCGATCCCCAGCGTGGTGAGCTGGTCGATGCCAGCCGCAAGCTCCTCAGTCATCTCCTGAATGCGAGCCTCCAGCTCCCGCGCCGGGGCGGCATGGCCATTCTGGCGCATGACCGGCGTGAGTGCGGAGAGTGCGACAACGGCGGAATCGAGCGTCACCTTGTGCGAGCGCAGCGCCAGCAGGATCGGCATGACGTCGGGGAGCAGGTCATTCGCCTCGGCCAGGGTGAACAGGCGAGGCCAGGTTTGCGGCTGATACGGGTCACGTGTCCAGACCTGGCTCATGGGGTGGCCTCCTCACGCGCTTCCAGGGGTTCCGGCGGCGGGGTGACGTCGTTCGCGCCGCGCCAGAGCCGGGGGTCATCCAGGGCGATGTGGGTCTGGGCCGGCTTCGCGCCGCGAAAGATGCGCGCGAACAACCCGGGCTCCTTTGGAGGCCTCGCCGCTTCCTCCAGTTGCTGGCGCAGCGACTTGTCCAGGCGCTTGCGGTCGGGCTGCAGGAGCGTGAGCCCTGGCGGCTCGGATTCGGCAACGCCCGGCGCCACAACGTCGGCGGCCTCGAAGAGGCCGAGGCCGCGGGACTCGGCGTACGACGTGGCCTCCAGCAGGATGCCGACATAGGCGGGGGCATCCATCTCGGCCTCGGCCATGCGCCGGGCCAGGCGCTCCAGCCGCGCCTCGATCTGGGCGCGAAACTGCGGGACGAGCGTGGGAGATAGGAACGCGCCGCCCATGCTGCCGCCAGAGGGATCGAGCCGGATCGGCATCCGGCGCGCGGCCACCGATTCCAGACCGGCGTCCATGAACAGGCGCGAGGGCGGCCGCAGCAGCATCCCGAGGCCGCGATCAAAGCGCGCCTCGAGCTGCGTCAGGCCCGCGCCCGGCACGAAGTAGACCGGCATCCCCGCGCCGAGCAGGCGAGCCAGTTCGTGGCTGACCATATTTGCGCCCGCTTCGTCGCCGGTCAGGGCGCGCTGGTATCCGCGCTGGGCTCGTGCCAACTCCCGGCTGGCCCAGTCTGGGGCGGCCGGCAGAAGTTCTGCGCCAGGCAGATCCCCGCGTACCGCCGCGACGTAGGCCCGCACGAACCGCGGATCATATGGGTGCAGTGTGGCGAATTCGCTCACGTCGGCTCCTGACACTCCTGCTCTCTATCATAGCCAGCATGACTCACCGCATGTCCGTTCCGGGTCTCCCACTGGCTGGCCATTTGCCGTCTGGCGGGGCCGTGTTGCTCCTTGGTGGCGATGATCGCCTGACTGACGACCTGCGGCGGGAGAGCTTTGCCGTCACCCGCCATGCGCTGGATATGGGGCCGCTGGCCCAACTGGCTGGCATCCCGTTCACGCCGCCCATCGTCGAGTGGCCCTTCCCCGATGCCAGCTTCGATGCCGTCGTGCTCCTGGATCAACTGGCCCTCACCGTGAAAGAGGAGGAAGCCCTGGCCGAGGCCGCGCGTGTCCTGCGTCCCGGTGGCCGGCTCCTGCTGCGCGTCCCGGCCGCGGGGCGCCTCGCCTGGCTGGACGGCTTCAATGTCTACCGCTACGTGCAGGAAACGAGCCGCCGGGGCAAGCGCCACCCCGCCGTGGCCGGCGTGGGCTGGCGCAGGCACTACCCACGCCCGGACCTGCTGGGACTCCTGCAACCGCACTTCCGCGTGCTGGAGTTCGCCCCGACTGGGGTTGGCCTGGAAGACGTCGTGCGCCTGGCCGGCAATCTCTCCTGGCGCTGGCTACGCCGTGATGCAACGCATGACGCGGACACGGAGCGCCGGGCGGCTGCCGTCGCCCGGCGCGAGAGTGGCTGGTCCCTCATGGGACGCGGCTACGGACTGGTGGTGCTGGCCGAGCGGTTGCCCGCGCCACCGTGACGACGCGCCGCAGGTGTCACGTGCTCCCTGGCCTGCTGGAGTTGGATGGCGGTCAACAGACGCCTTCCAGGGTGGCAGCCAGGAACTCGGGACACATGTAGCCGCGACAATTGCTACTCACGCAGTCGATATCGACGATGCACTGTTCGGTGCCCTTGTTGCACCGGTAAGCAAAGCCATCAAAGATGTCGCACTTGCCAGAGCAGCATTCGTCGTGGCTGGTGCAGGTCAGGCTGATACTCTTGCAACGCGGCACAAACCCGCAGACCCCATTGTGCCGCACCCTGCCGCCGGTGCAGCCGCACTGACCGTTCTCGCAGAACTCGTGGCTGCAGATATCGCAGTCGGTGTGCTTGCAGCAGGAGTCGCTGG
>JALYWD010000063.1 GCA_030852885.1 Chloroflexota bacterium
GGTAAGGCTACGCCAATGGTGCAATGAACGAGCGGAGGCACGCCGCGAAGGTTTCGGCGGACATGCCAAGAGTCAGCGCGATCACCCATGCCGCCAGGTAGTCATCGGAGCAGGTGATGGCGACGCCGTTGGTCTCAAGAAACAGTTGCACTGCAAGACCGGCGGTACGCTTGTTCCCGTCCTGGAATGGATGGTTTTTCGCCAGGCCGAAGCCGAGGTGCGCGCCCTGTTCAGCGATGTCCGCGCCCTCGTAGAGTGCGTGGTTACGCGGACTTGCAAGGGCAGACTCCAGCATGGCTAGGTTCAGCAGCGCATCCTCTGCCATCTGATTCGAAATGCCGAACAACTCGGCATACAAATCGAGGATATTCTCAGTCGTCAGGTAGTAGATAGGGTTGTCCACGCAATCAGTGGTTCGCGCTGGGTGGCTCTGATTGCTGACTGTCGTAAGCCGCGAGCAACGCAATCAGGCGCTGGCGCTCTGCAACGATGCGGCGGCTGATGGATCGCACTTCGTCACGGCTCAGGCAGCGGCTGCCGTCTTCGCTGCACCGGACATCGGAATCACCGGGCTGCGCGGCATGTTTGGCAAGCGCAGGCTCGGCCGAGACCGCGCGCAATTGCGGCTGGGTCTTCAGGTCGTCGGGTACTGCTGCCATGTCACACCATCCTTGTTTGCCCGAAATATGCCAGCGGCCAATGCCGCAAGGCGATATTCCTGATCTGGTGCAAGTGTAACGCCGGGTGGCAAGGCAAATAGCAAATGAGCAAATGCCGCCTCCACAATGACATGTGGAGGCGGCGTGCAACTGCGTCCCTGCGAGGTCGTTCTCTCGCTACGTCCCCAACCGGCGGACGTGCAGCATGTTGGTGCGGCCAGAGACATGCGTCATCGGCAGGGAGCCGGCGATCAGCGCGAACTCGCCGTCCGTGGCCAGGCCTTCCTCGATGATCTTCTTGCCGGCCACGCGGAAGAGGTGATCGGGGTTTTCCTCGATGGGAACCACGCCACTGCGCACGCCCCAGATCAGGTTCAGGCGGCGGGCTGTCTCGATGTCCGTGGCCAGCCCGATGATCGGCGGCCTCGGGCGGTACTTGGCGACGCGACGCACCGACGCACCAGTCTGGGTGAAGACCACCACGTGCCCGACCGGGGCTTCGTCCGCCAGGGTGCGGGCCGCGCGGGCGATGGCATCGGCTACCGCCAGGGTTGGCTCATTCAGGTTGGGCAGCGGCTTCTCTGAAGCATCGGTGCGGATCGGCCCGTCGATCTCCGCCTCGCGGATAATACGGCCCATGGTGCGCACCGCCTCCACCGGATACTGCCCGATTGCCGTTTCCGCCGAGAGCATCACCGCGTCCGTGCCGTCCCAGACGGCGTTGGCGACGTCCGTGGTTTCGGCGCGGGTGGCTACCGGCTGCCGGATCATCGACTCCAGCATCTGGGTGGCCGTGATTACCGGCAACGCGAACTCGTTGGCGACCCGGATGATCTCCTTCTGGGCGCGCGGTACGCGTTCCGGAGCCATCTGCACGCCGAGATCGCCACGCGCCACCATCAGGCCGTCGGCTGCGCTGGCGATTGAGCGCACGTTCTCCAACGCCTGCGGCCGTTCAATCTTGGCGACGAGGTGCGGGGGACGGGCGCCGTACCAGCCAGCGACCTCGCGAGCCAGGTGCAGATCGCTGGCGTCGCTGACGAACGAGAGGCCGATGAAATCGACGCCCTGCTCCACACCCCACTGCAGATCCTCGCGGTCAACCGGCGTGAGGGAGCCGCCCTTGATCATCGCCTCGGGCAGGGTGACGCCCTGGCGGCCATGAAGCTGGCCACCACGTCCCACGTGGCACTGGGCGGATTTGCCGTCGATCCGCTCGACCAGGAGCTCGATCAGGCCATCGGAGATCAGGATGCGGCTACCGGGATTGACGAACTCGAAGAGCTGCGGAAAATCGATGCCGATCAGTTCGTTGGTGGTTGGCGCAGGGGTGTTGACGATGGTGACGGTGCCCCCGCGTGGGATACCGACCGACTCCTCGGCGGGATTCGCCAGTGGGCCCGTGCGGATCTTCAGGCCGCGCAGGTCAAAGAGAATTGGCACCAGCTTGCCAACTTCATCGGCAACGGTCCGCACATCGTTGACGAGCACGGAGCGCTCTTCCGGTGTGCCGTGAGCGGCATTGATGCGAACGACATCCAGCCCGGCCAGAAAAAGCTCACGAAGCGTGTCGCGTTCGCGGGAAGCGGGTCCCAGTGTCGCCACGATCTTGACGCGACGCTCGTCATAGACGCTCAATATTCCATCCTCTCACCTGGCAGCGCGGGTTCTTGCGATCAGGATGGTAACAGGGTGGGCGCAACAAGGTGTTGTGAGGTGGCGCTGTTACTGGAGCTCCGGAGTGGGCGCTACGAGATACGCGCAGACGTGGCCGCCCTGGATGCGGTGCGCAATGCGCGTAACCTCGGCTTCCGGGAGCGCGGCGCGCAGGAAGTCAAGCTCGCTGGAACAGGCGTGTCCGTACCGCAGCGCGACGCCCAGTACAGCGCAGTTGTGCTCCGTGATGACGTAGGCGCCATCCTCCCGCTGGACAAAATCGGCCAGGTAACCATCTTCGTCCAAGATGTTGGCGACCGCCTGGACCCGCGCCGCAAAGCTCAGGCCCACCGTGCGCTCCCGGGCTCGCTGCAAGCGGCGTTCGGCGCGGCGGGTGAAAATGCGTTCCAGGAGAACTGGGTCTTCGTCCTCGACGTACTCCAGGAGTTCGTTGGTGAGTTCCGCGTAGGCGCGGGGAAAGAGCGCATCACCCGCAGCGGTCAGGGAGTAGACATGCCGGGGCCGGCCGGGGCCACCGCGTTCCGAGGCGTGGATCAGGAGACCCTCGCGCTCGAGCGCGGTCAGGGTCTGGCGAGCACCACTCAGGGTAACCCCAAGCTCCCCAGCGATGGTATCCGCCGTGGTATTGCCGCCGCGCTTGATTTGCTCCAGGATGCGGCGGCGTGTTTCGGGCAGGCTGTTCAGGGCGTTGGTCATGCAGTGACAACCACTCGGGGATTGCGCAGCGGACGGGTACGCTCGCGAGTATAGCGACTTCCGCGACCTTTGCGGAATAAAGAAAGAAGATACTTGTTTTACGCACGAGCCGGGTGTATCGTGCAGATCCACTCGCGGGAGCGTGGAGGCCATGGGGACATCACTCACTTCAGAGGAGATCGCGGAGCTGGCGTCACCGCCAGAGGGCGCGGTGCTGGCGCCGGAGGCGCTCGCCGAGCCACCACCTCCCACAGGTTCCGGACCGCTCTCACCTGACGAAACCAATCCCTTTGCCGGAGGGCGGGCGCGCCTGACTGCCGGCCTGATGCTGACCATCGTCGCGGTGGCCTTCCAGGCGCTGGCGGTGGCCACCATTCTGCCGGCCATCGTCAACGACCTGGGTGGCATCAACCTGTATGGCTGGGCCTTCTCGGCCTACCTCCTGACGCAGCTCGTGGGCATCGTCGTGGGCGGGCTCATCTCGGATGATCGAGGTCCGGCGTTCCCCTTCGCCATCGGCGTGGTCTTCTTTTCCGCCGGCCTCTTGCTGGGCGGGTTCGCACCGTCCATGGAAGTCCTCATCCTCGGCCGGGCCTTGCAGGGATTCGGCGGGGGTTGCATCTATTCCTCCGCCTACGTGGCGGTCGGGCGTGGGTTCCCGGCGGCGGCCAAGCCGCGCATGCTGGCCCTGATGTCCACCGGCTGGGTGGTTCCCGGGCTGATTGGCCCCGCCATCTCCGGCCTGATGGCGGAAGCGCTGGGCTGGCGCGCTGTCTTCCTGGTGCTGACGCCGATGGCGCTGCTGGCGGCGCTGCTGGCGCTGCCGTCGCTGCGCACGGTGCCCCGGGGCACGCGGCATCCGCAGGCGAAGCAGCGTGTCCTGCTCTCGATCGCCTTGTCTGCCGGCGCTGGCCTGGTGCTCGGCAGTGCCAGCGCGCCCACCCTGGAACTCGGCAATGTCCGTGTTCCCGGCATCGTGACCGCGGGCGTGATGATCGTGGTTGGGGCGGTGCTGGCCGTGCCCTCGCTGCGCACGTTGCTGCCGGTGGGGACGCTGCGGGCCGCCCCAGGGCTGCCGGCTGCCATTGCCACCATGGGGTTGATCAACCTGGCTTTCTTTGGCGTGGATGCCTTTGTGCCGCTGATGCTCGTGGAGGTTCGCGGCGTCTCGATCGGGTTTGCCGGTCTGGCCCTGACCGCGGGCACCATCGCCTGGTCCGCGGGCTCGTGGATCCAGGCGCGCGTCTCGATGCACGTCTCGCGCCGCACCATGGAGTGGATCGGGCTGACGCTGATTTCCGCCGCCATCCTGATCATCGCCTCGGTGTTGCTGCCGCGGACGCCCATCTTCCTTGGCCCGCTTGGCTGGGGTGTGGCCGGGCTCGGCATGGGGTTCGCCTACATCACGCTCAACCTGACGATGCTGGAGCTGGCTGAACCGGGGCAGGAGGGGAATGCGTCCTCGTCCATGCAGTTGGCCAGCGTGCTGGGTTCCGGCGTGGGTACCGGCATCGGCGGGGCGCTGGTGGCGGTTGTGCATACGCAGGGAAGCCCGGTTCAGCAGGCGCTGATGTTCCATTTCGGCCTGATGTTCCTGGCAGTCCTGGTGGCCTTCCTCACCGCCCGCGGCTTGCCGCAGTTCACCCGCCCGCCCGCGAACCCCAGGTTGGCTGGGGCGGAGGCGGCCTAGCCGTTCATCCCTGCAGCTCGCTCCGCTCTGAGGTGCGTTGTGCTTGACGTTTCTTCCTACCTCGCGCGCATTTCGTATGCCGGTCCGGTCGCTCCGACCCTGCCCGTGTTGCAGGACGTCCACCTGGCCCATCTCCGGAACGTGCCATTCGAGAACCTTGACATTCACCTGGGCCGGCCCATTTCGCTGGCCGAGGAGGATCTCTTTGCCAAGGTGGTGCAGCGGAGGCGCGGCGGCTTCTGCTACGAGCTGAACGGGCTCTTCGCGGCGCTGCTGCGTGAGATGGGTTACGAGGTCACGCTCCTGGCCGCCCAGCACCCGCTGCCCGATGGACGAGAGCCCATCGAGTTCGATCACCTGGTGCTGCGGGTGGAGGCGCCTGGCATGGCCCCGGTGCTGGCCGATATTGCGGCGGGCCGGAGCGGCTTCGTCACCCCGCTGGCCATCGGCAGCAATGCGGCGCAATTCCAGCCAGCGGCAGGCGCCAGCTTCCGGCTGCAGCCGGAGGAAGACGTGATGTGGCTCTGGCGGCAGGAGCCGGGCAGGGAGTGGGAGCGCGTCTACCGCTTCACCTGGCAAGCCCGGCAGTTGACCGATTTTGAAGAGGGTTGCCGCTACCACCAGACCTCGCCGGATTCCCATTTCACGCAAAAACGCATCTGCACGCTGATGACGGACGACGGCCGGGTCACGCTCGCAGACAACGTCTTGATCACGACCCGGAGCGGCGATCGCTACGAGGAACATCTGCCAGACGACGCGGCCTGGTTGGCCGTGCTCCAGACCCATTTCGGCATCGATCTCACCCTCACGCGCATGGACAAGGAGGCACCGTGAGTTTTCTCGCAGCACACGATTCCCTGGATGATGCGCCGTTGCGCGTTCTCGGTATCGGGGGGAGTACCCGCGCTGGCTCTCGCAGCCTGGTCCTGCTGCGCCACGCGCTACGTGCGGCGGAGACCGCTGGCGCGGGGGTGGCCCTGGGCGATGTGCGGCAGATGGTGCTGCCGATGTACGACGATGACCTGCCCCTGGACGGATATCCGGCATCGTTGCGGTGCTTGCTGGACTCCGCGCGGGAGGCTGACGCCTTCATCTTCTGCTCGCCCACCTACCACGGCACCATCAGCGGCGCGGTCAAGAACGCGCTTGACTGCCTGAACTTCCTGGTCGATGACACACCACGTTACCTGCAGGGGAAACCGATCGCGCTGATGGCGCTGGGTGGAGGTTCCGCCGCGAACGTGATTACCGCGCTCGATCACAGCGCGCGTGGCCTGAATGGGCTGGTGCTGCCGACGACGGTGATCTCCAGCGGCAGCGCCGTCCAGGATGGCGAGATAACCGACGCCCGCGTGCAGCAACGCGTACAGGCCATGGTGAACGAGTTGCTGGACGTGACGGCACGCCTGCGCGCCAGCGCCCCGGCGCTGAGCCTCTGCCAGTAGGAAAGAGAGAATCAATCATGCCCACACTGGAACAGGAGTGGAACGCGCCGGTGATCGCCGAATTCCGCGCGAACGGCGGTGACGTGGCCGCGCCGTACGATAACCCGCCGCCGATGCTGCTCTTGCACACCATCGGCGCCCGCAGTGGCCGCGAGCACATCGTGCCCATGCGCGCGCGCATCGAGGGCGACGCGATGTACGTCTTCGGCTCCGCGCACGGCAGCGAGCGTCACCCGGACTGGTATCGCAATGTGATAGCGCACCCGGACTTCCTGGTCGAGAAGGGGACCGAGACCTTCCCGGTGCATGCGACGGAGGTGACCGGGGCGGAGCGGGAGCGCATTTTCCGCGCGCACGCCGCCACGTTCCCGGTCTTCGCGGACTATGAGCAGAAGCTGGAGCGCACCATCCCGGTGTTGAAACTGGAGCGCAGATGATGACGCCGCCAACCCTGGGCCTCTTCGAGATGGTGCTGGAAGTTGCCGACCTGGAGCGGTCCGAGCACTTCTACCACGAGGTGATTGGCCTCCCCATCGCGGACCGGTGGGATGAGGAGCGGCGAGCGACGTTCCTGACGCTGGGCCGCGAAGGGTTCCTGGGCCTGTGGCCGGTCGAGACGGGCGGTGACAACGCCATTCACGGCGGACGAGGTGGGAGCCACGTGCATTTCGCGGTGCTGGCGCCGCCGGGCTCACTCACCGGGTTCGAGACGCGTATCCACGCTGCCGGATACGAGACGGAGCGCCGCGACTTCGGAAGGGGCAACCTGGCGCTCTATGTCACCGACCCGGACGGCCATGTCCTGGAGCTGACGGAGCGGACTACCCTCTGGGACGGCACGCCGGCGCGCGGGACCCAGGCTACGGCTCCGTAGGGGAGAGGTCGGGCAGGCGGTAGACGAACCCTGGTCCGCCGAGGTACATGCCGCCATCGACATCGATGCAGAGGTCGTCCGCGTAGATCAGCGGGGACGTGACGTGTGCGGCGTCCTCGCCCGTGATGCGGCTGATTGGCGTGTGCCCGTGCACGATGCGCTCCCCGCCAAAGTGCTGCAGAAACTCACGGGCCCGTTTGGGCCCGGTGGCGCTGGTGAAGACGCGGTGCTCACCGAACTCGCTGAGCAGCCGATACCAGGCCACCGGGTCCATGGTGTGCCGTAAATCCCGGATATTTTCGTTGAGTGTCTCCACGCTTTCGCCATAGCGGGTGTAGAGCATGGTGTCGCCGTGGGTCAGCAGGTAGGGGCCGCAGTGCGTCATGACGGGCAAGTTGGAGAGCCACTCCACCTGGCGACCATCCAGGAGCGCCAGGTCCTCCGGGTTACCGCCGTTGCGCTCCCAGATGGCGGTGAAGGACTCCGGACGCCGCTTCCGTGGCCAGTCTCCGAAGTGGAACGCTGCCAGGAGCAGGATGTCGTGATTGCCGATGAGCGTGTTGGCGCTGCCCCCTGCCGCGGCGGCCTCGCGTTGCAGGCGCATGGCCAGGTCAATGACCTTGTTGCCGTCTGGCCCGCGGTCAACCAGATCGCCGATCAGCCAGAGGGCGCTGTCCGCGCCGGCCCAGCGCAGATCGCCGGAGATCAGGTCCGCATCGCGCAGGATGCGAACGAGTTTGTCGTACTGCCCGTGGATATCGCCGATGACATGGGTGGGAACCGTGAGTGGACTGGGAGAGGACATGCGTTCGTGTCTGCTCCTGCGGCCGGCAGATCCGGCGGCCCGTGTGCCCTGGCCTCCCGTCGCGACGGAGCCGGGCTCGTTCTGCACGAAGGGTACCCCCGACATGAACCCGGAAAACATGCCCGCGACACGTTGCGCCCAGCACACGGCCAGGAACCTGGGTGAAACCAGATCAGGAGTAGCTCACCTCCAGGCGGATGAAGATGGTCTACCGCCGTGCTTGTTGATACCGGGAGGCTGGGCCGCGACCTCCCGGCCCAGCCTCCGTCTTACGCCGTTTCCACTGCCCTGAGGACCCGGCGGAAGTTGCCGCCGTAGATCTTGCGCAGATCGTCGTCCGTGTAGCCACGCCGCAGGAGTTCTTCCGCCAGGTGTGGGACATTGTGGTAGGTGGCCATCTCGGCGAAATCCAGCGCGACCATCCCACCGGGAGGTCCCCAGGCCGGGACATCGCCGAAGATGTTCATGGCCATGATCTCGGTGAAGAAGTCGAAGCCGAGGCCGAGGTGGTCCACGCCGACCAGGTTCGCGACGTGATCGAAGTGGTCCACCCAGCGGGACAGCGTGGCCGCGTCCGGGGAGACGTAGCCCGCGACTGCCACCATCCCGACCAGGCCGCCAGAAGCGGCGATGGCCTTGATCATGTCGTCGGTCAGGTTGCGCGGTTGCTCGGCGACGGCGCGGGCGTTCGAGTGGCTGGCGATGACCGGCTTCGTCGAGGCGGCGAGCACATCCCAGGTGGTCTGATCCGAGCAGTGCGAGACATCGGTCACGATCCCCAGGCGGTTCAGCTCCGCAACGGCATCATGGCCGAGGCGGGTGAGGCCACCGCGCGAATCGTTCTCCCATGCGCCATCACCGTAGGCGGTGCGGCGCATCCAGGCGAAGCTGCAGATGCGCATGCCCAGGCGGTGGAAGAGCCGCAGCCCGGCCAGGTCCTG
>JALYWD010000128.1 GCA_030852885.1 Chloroflexota bacterium
TAACCCGCAAGCGAGCGTAGCGTGACGTCGGTCCCGGACTTTATCGATACTGCCGCGCGGCTGCATGGCGATACGGTTGCCATGCGCTTCGGCGGTCAGTCGTGGACCTACTCCCAACTCCGGGAACGTGTTGGCGTGGCTGCCGATCAGCTCGTGGGCCTCCATCACACCGGGCGAGTCGGCGTGTTCAGCGCCAACCGCCCTGGAGTGGTGATAGCCGCCCACGCTTGCGCGCGAGCCAAGACCTCGTTTGTGCCGCACGGCTGGCGCTTGACTGCTGATGAACTGGAGTGGCAGATCACGGAAGCCAACGTCACGACGCTCGTCTACGACGAGCCGCGCGCGGAACTCGCCGGCGTTATGGAAGCAAAGCTCGGTCTGAGCCTGATTCCGATTGCGGGCTTGGAAAACGCCCCGACAGGAGCGATCAGCTATTCCCCGGCTCCGCTGATCGATCTCGTACGCGAAGCGGCAATCCTGTTCACCTCAGGCACGACCGGCAGGCCCAAGGGCGCCCGCATCACCTACGGGAACCTCTGGTACAGTGCAGCGGCCTCAGCGCTCTATCTCGGACACCAGCCGGGCGACACGTGGCTCGCGGCGCTCTCCTTGCATCACATCGGCGGGCTGTCCATCCTCTATCGTGCGGCATTGGGCGGCGCAACCGTGGACCTGCATGAGCGCTTCGAGCCCGAGGCGGTTGTCGCCGCGATTCAGGCGGGCTCGACCTACGTCTCGCTCGTCCCGACCATGCTGCAGCGAGTCCTGGATGTCGCGGGGGCTGGGGTCACCTGGCCACAGACGCTGCGGGGCGTCCTGCTCGGCGGTGCTGCTGCGCCAATCCCGCTGGTCGAACAGTGCCTGCGCCTTGGTGTCCCGGTCCTCCCCACCTATGGCTTGACCGAGACCTCGTCGCAGGCCGCGACGTTACGAGCCAGCGAGGTCGCGGGACATCCAGGTTCATCTGGCCAGGCCTTGCCCCTCACGGAGCTACGTGTCGTCGTGAATGGAGTTGAGGCGCCTGCAGGCAAAACCGGAGAAATTGAAGTCCGCGGCCCGTCGGTCTTTGCCGGCTACCTGGACGAGCCGTGCCGGGACCCGGAGGCGTGGTTCTCAACCGGTGATACCGGGTACCTGGACGACGAAGGGTTTCTCTATGTCGTTGATCGCCGTAGTGACCTGATCGTCTCCGGTGGCGAAAACATCTATCCGGCGGAAATTGAGCGGGCGCTGCTCGCGCACCCACTCGTGCGCGACGCGGCGGTGGTGGGTGTTCCGGACAAAACGTGGGGCGCACGACCAGCTGCGGCAGTCATCTGGTCTGGCGCTCCGGGTCAGGCCGATATCGAACTGAGCGATTTCTGCAGAACTGCCCTATCCCCGTTCAAAGTCCCGGACCGTTTCCTGGAAGTTGACGGGATTCCGCGCTCACCAGCGGGGAAGCTCTTGCGGCGCCGGGTGCGCGAACTGTTCGAAGGCGACTAACAGGAGCGCGCCAGGTCAGTTCGCACGACGCGCAGGCTCTCGTCCAGGATGGTGATCAGGTCGTCTACCTGCGCTTCCGTGATGGTCAGCGGCGGTGCGTACAGCAGGTGATCGCCGATCACGCCATCATACGTGCCAGTGCCCGGATACGAGACAAGGCCCCGCGCCAGAGTCGCTGCACCAATCCGCTTGCCAACGCCCCACTGCGGAGGAAACGGCATCTTCGCCTCCCGGTCGATAACCAGTTCCACGCCCAGCAGCAACCCTTCGCCACGCACATCGCCGATGATGTCGTGGTGTTCAGCCAGCTCCTGCAGTCGCCGCTTGAAATGCGCGCCGGTACGTGCCGCGTTTTCGATGAGCCCGTTCTCGAGAATGAACGTCAGCACCGCTGCCCCGACGGCAGTGGAAAGCGGGTTGCCGCTCGCCGTGTGTCCAATGACGAACGACCCGCTCCGGGAGCGGATCTCGTCCACGAACTCGGGCCTTGCCAGTACCGCCCCCAGCGGTGCATAGCCGCCGCTGATCCCCTTGGCGCAGGTAATCAAATCTGGCGTGACGCCCCAGTGATCCAGACCCCAGGGCTTGCCGGTGCGGCCAAACCCGGTCATGACCTCATCGGCGATGAGCAGCACGT
>JALYWD010000134.1 GCA_030852885.1 Chloroflexota bacterium
CTCGTCGCCGGCACGTGTGCTACCAGTTGCGGTCCCCGAGCTCGTGACGGGAGTCACCACCCCACCGCGCGTCAGCCGCATCGAGCGCCAGGAATAGCAGGACTATTGACAGCACAAGTAGCAAATACTCAAGCATGGCTGCGCTCATCAGCCTCGGACCAGACCTCGAAGAAGAGGTTGAGCGGGCTGGCCGGGAAATCGTGACGGCGCACGTGCGTGAAGCCCGCGGCGGCCGCGTATTCGCGGAAAGTGCGCTCCCCCATGCAGGTGCCGGTACCAACGCCACCCATCGCCAGGGCAGTGGTCAGGCAGTAGTTGACACTGGCGGAATAGCCGAACGCGCCGAGGCCCATGGGGTGCTGGATGTTCTCGGACAGGTCACTGGAAAAGTTGAACTCCATCACGAACAGGCGCCCGCCCGGCTTCAGGGCCGTGCGCAGTGCCGCCAGCGCTGGCACCGGGTCTGGCATGTCATGCACCACGTCCAGCATCGTGATCAGGTCATACTGCCGGGGCAGGCCAGTGATAACATCACGCAGCGCGAAATTGACGCGGTCCGCAACTCCAGCCTCCCCGGCGTTGTTCCAGGCATCGGCAATAGCGGGCGCATGCAGGTCAAAGCCATCGAGCGAGGCGTGCGGGAATGTGCGCGCCAGCGTAATGAGTGCCTGCCCATTGCCGCATCCTACATCGGCTGCACTGCCGCCAGCGGCCAGGCGGGAGGCAACCTCCGGCATGGCCGGGATCCAGGTCGAGCCCAGGAAGGTGCTGTAACCCGGTGTGGTGAAGCGCTCGAAGCCGCAGCGCCAGTCCTGGCCAAACCGATCCTGCGGGATGCCGCCGCCGTTGCGGAACACCGCCGTCAGCTCGTCGAGGTTATTCCAGTAAACCGGCCAGATCGCAAAGGCGCCGGTCAGGTTGAGCGGGCTGCTTGCATCAACCAGGCAAAGCCGCTGCTCCGGGGTCATCCAGAAGGCGTCGTCGCGCCCGTCGTAGGTGATGTAGCCCTGACACGCCATCGCGGCCAGCCATTCCCGGGCGTACCGCGCGTCAATACCGCTGCGCGCCGCGAAGGCTTCGCTCCCGATTGGGCCGTGCGTTGCCAGGCTCTCGAAGAGTCCCAGGCGATCACCCACGGCGCTCAGCACGCCCAGCATGGTGGCCTGCCCATCCTTGAGCATCTGCATCACCAGCGTGTGCGCGGAGGCCATGTCAATCGTCTCCTGCTCGAGTACTGCCGTCATTGCTCCACTCCTCTAAACCGGGCCATTGGCGGCCCGCATCTCACCTGGCCCGAGAAAGAGCGCATCGCACATCGGCCAGGTCTGACCTCATCCTGCGCCCTGCGTGCTTGAGACACATCTGAGAAGTGGCGGAATTGCCGAACAGGAGGCACCGTGCCAAGTGGCAGAGCCGCCCAGAGGGATGGCTATGTGTGACAGAGATCGCACACGAACACAGACGGCTCACGGGTCGAGGACCCATGAGCCGCCTGAGAACGTGGAAGGAATGTGGGAGGCCTGAGAAGAGGCAGGAATTGGAGCCCTAGCTGGTTGGTGTAGATGTGCCGTCGGTGAGGGTTTCCGGTTCCACGGTGCCAGCCAGAGGCTCATCACCGGTCATGGCCACCGGGGTCGCCATCTCTCCCGTCTGGATCGCCACCGGCGCAGTCAGCACCAGGAGGGTAAGGCTGCGATCATCTGGCCGGCCGATGGCTACCAGGTCGTAGACCATGCCCTCCTCGAGGGTAATGTCAGAGCGCAAGGCAACGGTCATGTCCTCGTCGCCTGGACGCACTTCAATCGGGTAGTTGCCAGCGTCGAGGATCACATACTCCGTGGCATTGCCAAAATCCACACCTTCGAAGAGATTCGCCTCGTCGCCCTCGACGCCGATGTTGACGACGCCGGCATCCGGAGAGGCGTGGATCACGCGCATCCGAGCCTGATTTTCAGCCACGGGCCGCAGGTCTACACCAGTGATCGCAAACCCAAGGTCGGTCCCACCGCCCTGGACCAGGATCTCATAAGCCTGGCCAGGATCGAGATCGAAGCTGTCGTCCAGGATCGATTCTTCAGTGTCGCCACCTGCAGCCACCACGCGCACGCCCCGGTCGCCGCCGCTGGGCACCACCGCGTACTCGGTGGCCGTGCCAAACGAGAGGTCCGCGGCCACTTGCGCGTCATTGATGTAGGCGTCAATGGCTGGTGCATCCGGCGCGGCATGCACGACGCGGACACAGGCATCCTCTGGCGAGCCAGCAATATCCAATACCTCGGCACAAGGCGGCGAGACGCGCGTGGCGAGGTTCACGACGGTCAGTGAATCATCCGCCAACTGTCCCAGGACGACGACGTCATAGACCCGGGCCTCCGCGAAACCCAGCTCGGGGATTGTTTGCAGGACACGGTCTTCGTCGCCGCGCAGATCGGCGCTGATGCCACCCGGCGTGACATCGCGGTAATCCGTGACTTCACCCAGATCGACATCGTCGAACCAGACATCGCCACCCGTCTCGGCGAGATCCACCGCTCCGGCGTCAGGCGATAAATTGATCAGGCGGACCCTAGCGTTGCCCGGCTCGATCTCACTCAGGTCGACATCAATGACGGCGCCCTGGAGATCATTGAGGCGCCCGTAAATTGCCACGATGTACGCCGCGCCGGGCGCCGCATCGATCTCCTCATCGACGAGGGCCGCATCCGCTGTTTGCCCCGCCGGCACGACCTGGATACGGTGCGTCTCAGACGTGATCGCCTGGTAGTCACTCGCCGAATCCGCTTTCACGTTCTCCAGCAGTGGCTGGCCATCCAGCAGCACATCGACTGCCGGCGCGTCCGGCGAGGCATGAATGATGCGAACGGTTGCGTCGGCCCGGGCGACGTCGTCCTGCGCGCGGACCACGCTGGCAGGCAATACCAGCGCCAGTGTCAAGACGGCAACCAGGCACAAGAGCACGCCGCCAAGCGCCGCATGCGGCTTGAGACGAGGCATATCCAGTTCTCCCTTGTCCAGAGGCGATTGTTCGTCACCATTGCGGTGACGTTCCGGGAGAGTGCACATTCCGTTCCAACCTCATGTCGCCCAGACAACACGATGTCAGCGGCACATCTCGTCGTTCGCCTCTGGCTGGCGGCTGCCGCTACCATCCCGCAGCTATCGTCATGGTGACGTGAGAAGGGATGACGTACTTGACGACGGCAGGACACGCACGGCGTGATGACTTCGTGGTTGGCATCGATATCGGGGGCACCAAGACCGCATTCATGGTCTGGGACTGCCATCTTGAGTCGGTCCTGGTCGAAGGCGCGGTCGCCACGCCCACCGAGATTGGTCCGAATGCATTTGTCGACGGACTTGCCCAGGAAATCACCGCGCTGATCGCACGCGTGGAACGAACCCCAGCAGACCTGGTCGCCATCGGTGTTGCCGTACCTGGTCTGGTAGATGCAGCCGCGGGAAAGGTCATCGAGGCCGGCAACCTGGCGGGCTGGCTCGATTTCCCTTTGCGTGAGTGCCTGCAAGAGCATTTTTCGGTCGCCATCGGCATCGAACACGATGCCGATGCAGCGGTGCTGGGCGAGCAGTGGCGCGGTGCCGCCCAGGGAGAGCGCAACTTCGTGTTCCTGGCGCTGGGGACCGGAATTGGCGCCGGGATCATGATCAACGGCCAGCTCTATCGCGGAGCGCATTACGCCGCTGGCGAAGTCGGGAACTTCGTGATGGGCCGAGAATTCCTGGGACAGGAGCGCAATGGACAGGGAAACCTGGCGCAACTGATTGGCGGCCGCACCCTGCGTGCCCGGGCAGAAGAAGCTACAGGCGAGGAGCTCAGCGCCGCCGAAGCAATCACCGCCAGTAATGGTGACGCGGAACTGGCCGAGGTGGCGCAAGACGTTATCGACTACCTGGCGATGACCGTGATCGCCATCTCCTCCTTGCTCGATCCACCCCTCATCGTCCTCGGCGGTGGGACAGCGGAGGCCGGCTACGACCTGGTGACGCCGGTACGCGAGCGCATTGCCCGGGAACTGGTCCGGCAGCCGCGCATTATCCCGGCCAGGCTTGGATCTGAAGCCCAGCTCTACGGCGCGGTCTTCACCGCGACAACCTGCGCGAAGGAAGGTGCAGGCTGCGCTACGTCTGCACGCTGAGGCTGGCATACCTTCTGCTCTAGTCGCATCACAAGTCCAGGCGTGCTCACGCAGCTCTGGTTCAGCCGCACCAAGGTTCGTGCGGCGATTTGTCATGGATTGGGGTTGAAAGGGAGCAGCGATGCTCGTTGCGTTCTCGCACCTGCGGTGGGATTTCGTCTGGCAGCGGCCACAGCACGTGCTCTCCCGCCTGTCCAGGGAAATGCCTGTCCTCTTCGTGGAGGAGCCAGTGGGCGACTCCAGCAAGGACATGCTGGAACTGCGGCTGGATGGCCGGGTCACCATTGCGCGGGCCCACTTGCGCGATCTTCCTCCGCACAGCCACTGCAACGACGAGGTAAACAGTCGTATCGCCGCGCTACTGGAGCCGCTCCTGGGCGACGATGATGACCTCATTACCTGGTACTACACCCCCATGGCCATTGGCACCTTCCCGGATTCCATTCCGCCGGCCTTGACGGTCTTCGATGCCATGGACGACCTGGCGAGTTTCCGCTCCGCGCCATCCCGGATGCGTACACAGGAAGCACGTATGCTGGAGATGGCCGACATCGTCTTCACCGGCGGCCCGACTCTGTACCGGCAGCACCAACACCGCCACCCGCGTGTGTACTGCTTCCCCTCGGGGGTGGACCGCGGGCACTTCGCGTCGCCCGGCCGCCCATCCGAGGCGTCCCGGGCGCTCTCCCAGATGCGCCGGCCGGTCATCGGTTTCTACGGCGTCATCGATGAGCGC
>JALYWD010000136.1 GCA_030852885.1 Chloroflexota bacterium
AGCAGGTCGCCCGCCACCGACCCGCCGGCGCTGTGCACGAGCGCAAACCCGGCGACCGTCGCCGCACCGAGCAGCGAAAAGACCCAGAAAGCCGCGTGCGGGCGCTCACCGCCGCGCAACACCGCGAAGGTCGCCGTGGCCAGCGGCAGCAACCCGATGAACACGATCGAGCGCGCCGCCGTGATGTGCTGCAACGCCAGCCCGGTCAGCAGCGGGAAGCCCACGACCACGCCGAGGGCCACCACGGCCAGCGACGCCACGTCGCGTCCCGCCGGATGTGTCTGCCGCAGCGCCAGCAGGCAGAGCGTCCCCAGCAACGCCGCGATCAGCGCCCGCGCCGAGGTCAGGAAGAGCGGCGAGACATCCGCCACGGCGAGCCGGGTGGCCGGTAGCGACCCGCTGAAAATGACGACCCCGAGCAGGCCACTGCCCCACCCGGCATTGCTGTGTCCCATGCGTCCCTGTTCCCCCCATGCGATCTCTTCACCGTGATATCAGCCAGGACCAGGAAGAGCCAGAGACGATTCCGTACAATTCCGCCAAACTGTATGGCTATCGTGACCCATACGGTGGCTTGACAGTGAGGATGCCGGTGGTGAGCGTGACGCGGACCGAGACCCTGATGCAGGCGATTCGCAGCCGCATCGCTACGCGCGCCCTTGGCCCTGGTGAGCGTTTACCCTCGATCCGCCGCTTCGCCAGCATGATGGACGTGTCACCCTCGACCGTAGTCGAGGCCTACGCACGCCTGGAGGCCGAGGGCGTGATCCGCGCCCAGCGCGGCTCCGGCTTCTATGTGGCCGGTGGCAACCTGCCTCCCATGGCGCTGGCGGCGATGGGGCCGCCGCGCGACCACGCCATCGACCCCTTCTGGGTGTCCCGGGAGTCGCTGGATGCCGACCCCGCCGCCCTGAAGCCGGGGTGCGGCTGGTTGCCAGCCGGCTGGATGCCGAACCCGGCGCTGCGCAAGGGGCTGCGCGCCCTGGGCCGCGCCGACGACGCCCTGCTCGCCGACTACGGCACGACGCGAGGTTCGCTGACGCTGCGGCGCATCCTGCTCGCCCGCTTCGCGGACGATGGCATCCTCGCGCAGCCCGAGCAGGTCATGCTGACGGGGTCGGGCACGCAGGCCATCGACCTCATCTGCCGCTTCCTGCTCCACCCCGGCGACACCGTGCTGGTGGACGATCCCTGCTACTTCAACTTCCAGGCGCTCCTGCGTGCCCACCAGGTGCACATCACCGGGGTGCCCATGACGCCCGCCGGGCCGGATGTCGGCGCGTTCGAGGCTGCCCTCGCGGCGCACAATCCCCGCCTGTACATCACGAACTCCGCGCTGCAGAACCCGACCGGCGCCACCATGTCGCCGCAGGTGGCGCACCGCCTCCTGGCGGCGGCCACCGCGCACGGGCTGACGATTGTCGAGGACGACATCTTCGCGGATTTCGAACCCGCGCTGTCGCCGCGCCTGGCCGTGCTCGATGGCCTGGGCCGCGTTATCCGGATCGGCAGCTTCTCGAAGACGCTCTCCGCCTCCGTGCGCTGCGGCTACATCGCCACCCGAGCGGACTGGATCGCCGGTCTCATCGATCTCCAGGTAGCGACCAGCTTCGGCGGGCCAAGCCCGGTCGCAACAGAGCTGATCGCCAGCATCCTCGCTGGAGGCAGCTATCGCAGGCACATGGACCAGGTCCGGCAGCGCCTGGCCAGCGCCCGGTCAGACATCGCTGCCCGCCTGAGACCCCTCGGCGTCGTCCCCTGGCTGATGCCACGCGGCGGGTTCTACCTATGGTGCCGCCTGCCAGTCGGCATCGACTCCGCCGATCTCGCGCGGCGCTGCCTGGAGCAGCAGGTAATCCTGGCGCCGGGCGACGTGTTCAGCGTCTCGCGCACCGCATCGTCGTACACCCGCTTCAACGTCGCGCAGATGTCGGACCCACGCGTGTTCAGCGTGCTCCAGCACGCGATGGCGGCACGTGGCTAAGTGCGGGCAATGTTGCTGGAGGCTTGGCTACGGAATGCCAGGGATTGGGGCGGCCTACTTGCGGCTCAGCCGGAGCAGCGACCCGACCTCAAGTGCCGCCCACACATCGCCCTCTGGGGTAATGGTGATGCCGTGCGGTTCCGCATTCGGCGTTGGGATCGGGAAGCTGGTGATTTCGCCCGCACCGGAGATGTAGCCGATCCGGTTCGCGGCCCACGCGGTAAACCAGAACCCGCCCGCCGGATCCGCCACGATGGCATGGGGCTTCGCGCTGTCATCCCAGAGCGGGTACTCCGTGACCTCCCCGCTGGCAGAGCAGCGCCCGATCTTGCCGCCGCCAATCTCGACGAACCAGACATCGTCGCGCCCGGCTGCCAGACCGACCGGCGCTGCGCCCACGGCCAACTGGGCGCGAATTGCGACAACACCCGCCAGCGAAATGCTGCAAATGGCGTCGGCCTGGTTCAGGGTAAACCACATCTGCTCACCCGGCCCCGCCACGATTGCGGAGGGGTACCCACCCGCGAACGGCAGCCGGTATTCGGTCACCCGCCCATCGAGGCTTACACGTCCAATTCGGTCAGCGTTCATTTCAGTGAACCAGAGCGCCCCATCATGCCCCACAGCCATCCCACAGGGAGCCGCGTCGGGCGTCGGCGCTCGAAAGATGGCGACGTCTCCTGATGGCGTGATGCGGCCAATGCTGTTGTCGCGCGTCTGGGTGAACCACATCGCCCCATCAGGTGCGGCCATGATCGCGGTGGGTTGACCTTCGGGATTGGGCAGGTCAAAGACCTCCAAGGCCGCGCCGGGCACGAACCGCCCGATCTTGCCTGCTCCGGCGAGCGTGAACCAGATGGCGCCATCGGCTCCGGCGGCAACGCCATAAGGGCTGCCCTCGCCGTCGCTGACCACGAATTCCTCGATCGTCACGTCCATCGCTGGATCCTGTCTTGCCCTGTGGCTCAGGTGCTGCCCCGGAGCAAGGCAATCTCGATGCCCCATCACCGGAGCGGCAAATCCGGCTGCGCCTGGTGCGTTGTCGATAGCCCTCTGGTATCCGGCAGACCTTTCCTGTACATGGAGACCAAAGAGCAATTAGTTCTGTTGGAAGCAGTACAGGTGACGATAGTTGACACATGGAACGGTGACTGGCACGCTGGACCAGGTCTCGGCATTGCTAATGTTCCCGAACCCGCCCTCGATTCCGTTGCTGTTGCTTGTCCAGTTCACACAATGGCCCGTACCTGGACCACCGAGAAGGGCCCGGCCATCCGGCCCGGTATTCGACCAGGCGTTCGTATTCCCTCCGTGATCGCCTCCAGTTTCGGTCACGGTGATAGTCGCTTGCAGCGGTGAACCATCTGTGAGATCGACCCAACTCTCTGCAATCGTGACGCCGTTGACTAACCGGTAGGGCCCAGATGAGCGGACGAATCGGGAGCTGGGTGAACTGGTGGCATCGGACAGCCACGCCCGGTACGTCCCGGCAAGCCCTGCCGCGGCGGCGAGCGACTGACACCTGGTATCGGCCCCGCCCAGGCCACCCAGATTGCCTTGAACTGTTGAACTGCTGAGAAAGACTGTGCACGGTCCACCACGTCCGCACGCCGCCACGCAGATACCGCCCGAGCACGTGCCACTCACACAGGCCGCGCCATCCGGCAACTTGCCTTTGCACTTGCCTTTCTTGCGCTTGCGGCACGGTGGACACGATTTCTTCTTCTTGCGCTTTCTGGCTTCAAGTGGAGTCGGGGCGGTGGCGAAGCCCGTAACGAGCGCACCAATCGTGGCGAGCGTCTTGCGTCGGCTGATTGCTCGCGCCAGATCATCGAGCCTCATGGCAGCCACAGCGCACCTCCTGGATCGTGCCAATTACTGACCCAACTTATGCCAGGACCCGCTCCGGATGAAACCGCAGGATTACCCATTCGCGGTAACACTTGACGGACCTCTCGTCCGTAGCCGGTCGTCGTGCCGAACGGAAAGCATCCGCTGCGGCCTGTCTGCCATCACACCGAGTGCGGGCGCTCCATCTCCTTCGCCCGGATGGCGATCTCCTGCGCCTTCAGTTCCTGTTCCTGCGCTTGCCAGGGGAAGCGGCCGTCCACCTCGATATCAATGCTGATGCTGAGGATCGTGCGGACCACGACCAGCAGCGCCAGCACCGAGACGCTCTGGATCGTTGCCTCGACCGCGACGGTCTTGATGACGTCACCGGCAACCAGCAGCTCCAGGCCAAGCAGCAAGGATCGGCCCAGGAAGGAGCGGACATTGGCGTACGCATCCTCCCGGCTCGTGGTCGGGGCAACCAGGTCACGAATGAGGCGAACGATGGCCAGGAACGCGCCGACGGCAATGACAGCGACGCCGGCATAGTCGATGAGTTCGCTGATCCCGTAGATAAATGCCTTGTCGATCACCGGGACTCACTCTCATCGTCGCCAATTCACTATCCTGCTCTGCATTGTGTCCTACTGTGCGGAGGCTGCCAAGCCTCTTCCGTCATGATTCCTGGAGAGCACGATGCAAGAACGTCCCGCGCTCGATCCCTTTGGCCAGGCCTATGCGCGTCTTTCGTTTGGCCTGGAGCGCCATGTGCCTGGCTTCATCGATGCCTGGCTCGGTTCAGATGCCGACCGCGCGGCGCTCGAACCTGCCTCCGTCCCAGCGGCTGCTGAACTGGTCGCGGAAGCAGAAGCGTTGAAGACCCAGGCAGCCTCGCTGGAAACCAGTCCCCAGCGCCGGGAGTACCTGCTGAAGCAGATCACGGCCATGGAGACCGTGGCCCGAACCCTCGCCGGCGAGCAGTTCCCCTACCGCGAGGAGGTGCGGCTGCTCTTCGATGTCGAACCGTCCGCCAAACCGGAGGCCATGTTCGAGGACGCGATCCGGGACCTGGACGCGCTGACGCCGGGCGACGGGCCTGTGCTGGACCGCCTCGCCGCGTGGCGCGCGCAGTACATCGTTACCCCGGAGACGGCGCGGAAACTCGTGGATGTCATCCTGCCCGAGCTGCGAGCGCGCACCCGCGCCATCGTCGAACTGCCAGACGACGAAGCCATCGAAATCCGGATGGTGAGTGACAAACCGTGGAGCGGCTACAACTGGTACCTGGGGCATGCGCGCTCCCGCGTGGACCTCAATACCGACCTCCCCATTCACGCCTACCGCCTCACCGAACTGCTGGCCCATGAGGGATATCCTGGGCATCACACCGAACATTTCCTGAAGGAACGACTCTACGCGGAGCAAGGCTTCGGTGAGCACGCCCTGCAGCTTATCAACACGCCAGAGTGCCTGATTTCCGAAGGCATCGCCACCACGGCGGAAGGCATGGCGTTCTCACCGGCGGAACTGGCGGCTTTCCGGCGTGAGCACGTCTACCCCGCCGCTGGCATCACGGGCGACCCGGAGCGCGAGATCGCGATCAACGCCGCCCGGGCGCGGCTCAGTTCCGTGCCCAGCAACGCGGCCCTGCTGCTGCACGAGGCCGGGGCAGACCCGGAGGAGGTCGTGGCCTATCTGCAGCGCTACGGCCTCTCCACCGAGGCCGAAGCCCGGCAACGGCTGCGCTTCATCAGCGACCCACTATGGCGCGCTTACATCTTCACGTACGATGTTGGACGTGAGTTGGTCCTGAACTGGCTAGGAGAAGGTCCAGAGGCGGCACGGCGGCAGCGTTACGCGCGGCTCCTGACCGAGCAGATGACGCCATCGCAACTGGTGGCCTCCGTGTAGGCTATGTGCCTCACGCGAAAATAGTGGCCTGATTGCGTCAACGCGGCGCGGCAGACCACCAACCGGATTCACTCGGTGCGGCAGCCGGGAGAGGGAACATGGCGAAGGAACGACACAGTGCGGCGTTTGTGTTCGGTGCAATCCTGGGCGGCGCGGTTGGGGCCGTGCTTGGCCTGATGAAGGCCCCACGCCCCGGCGCAGAGACGCGCTTTGATCTCAGCGAGCGTTGGCACGACGTTGAGGAACTGGCCGCGGAGGAGATCGTCAATATCGAAACGGAAGTGCGGGACCGGCTGGCCAGCGAGTGGGCGCCCGGCGCTGCCCGCGTCTAGCGAAAGCCGATACGCGGGGGCACTGACCCATGATCCCGATTGGCGATGAAAATGCCGGCAGCGTGCTCAAGCCGTACGTCAATTTCACGCTGATCGGACTCTGTATCGTGGTCTTCCTGTACGAGCTGATCCTGCCGGAGGGGCAACTGAACGCGCTCTTCTTCGAGTGGGGCGCGATCCCGGCCCGCATTACCCACGGCGAAGGCCTGATCACCATCCTGACCTCGATGTTCCTGCACGGCGGGTGGGCACACCTCATCGGCAACATGGTTTTCCTCTATGTCTTCGGGGACAATATCGAGGACGCCATGGGCCATCTCCCGTACCTGCTCTTCTACCTGCTCACCGGTATCGCGGCAGCCGGGTTGCAGATCGTGCTCGATCCCACGTCCGCCGTTCCCCTGATCGGGGCGTCCGGCGCCATTTCCGGGGTGATGGGCGCCTACCTCGTGCTCTTCCCGCAGGGCCGGGTGCGGGCGCTGGTCTTCTTCGGCTACTTCGGGCAGGTCATCCTGGTGCCCGCCTGGACCATGATCGGGCTCTGGTTCGGCCTGCAACTGCTGAGCGCGTTCGCCTCACTGGGCGCGAGCGGGGAAGGCGGCGTCGCGTTCTGGGCGCACGTTGGCGGGTTCGTAGCCGGTGCGGCGCTGGTGTTCCTGTTCCGCAATCGCGACGCCGTGGCCCGGCAGAACGCGGTACGCGGCCAGCAGATACCGCCGCGCCAGATGCGCAGCCGCTACGGGAGGTAAGTGACCTTCGTTTCGCCAGGTCGCCCTCACGCCAGCCCCTTTACCCCCACCTGCTGCGCGGAAAGTGGAAAGGGGCTTCCTTACCGACAGGGAGGTACACCATGACATCACCATTTCGCATCCAGGTAGATCTGGACGCCCTGACCGACGCGATGTTCGAGTTCGTTTCTGACCCACGGCCAACCCGCAACAACCTGCCGGTGGTGCAGGAGCTGAGCGACCTGCACCCTGAAAGCGTCGATGTGATGGAATCGATGCTGCTCGACGGCACCGAAGAGCGCGCGGACGTGGCAGCCTACGTGGAAACCGTCTTCGGTGACGCCCACCTGCGCCTCAGGTAAGCGTCTCCGCCGGCACGTCGGTCATGCGCATGGAGAGCACCTGCGAGACGCCATCGGCGCCCATGCTGACCCCGTAGAGCGTGTCGGCGATCTCGATGGTGCCCCGGTTGTGCGTCACCACGATGATCTGCGTCTGCCGCGCCAGCTCCTGCAATTGCTCCCGGAAGCGGACCACGTTCGCTTCATCCAGCGCCGCATCCACCTCGTCCAGCAGGCAAAAGGGCGCCGGGTTCACTTTCAGGATGGCGAACAGCAGTGCCGCCGCCGTCAGCGCCCGCTCGCCACCGGAGAGCAGCGAGAGGTTCTGCAACCGCTTGCCGGGTGGCTGGGCGATGATGTCGATGCCTGGCTCCGCGATGTCGCTGCCGGTCAATTCGAGGCGGGCGGTCCCGCCGCCGAAGAGCGTCGAGAACGCGGCGGCGAACTCCACCGCCACCTGCGCGAACGTCTCCTCGAAGCGGGAGCGCATCGTCTGCCGCAGATCCGCCAGCAGTCTCCGGAGCGCCGCCGCCGCGCCCTGCACGTCCTCCAGTTGCTCCCGCAGGTGGGTCTGCTGGGCCGATTCCCGCTCATAGTCCGCGACGGCATCGTCTCCGACATACCCGACACGGCGGAGACGTTCCCGCAGGCGGGTGATCTCGCGCTCCCGCTCCGCTTCCGGCGTGTCAGAAGCGACTACCTCCA
>JALYWD010000157.1 GCA_030852885.1 Chloroflexota bacterium
TTGAGCACGGCCAGGCTGTGGATCAGGACCGGCATCATCACTGCCAGTACCTGCCCGGCCTGCTGCTCTGTAGTCTTTGCGTGCTGGCTGGCTTCCCGATTGAAACCGTCGGTGAGCGGGCCGTACATGGAGCGGAACGCCGCCTGTATGGCGTTCTGGGCGGCGCCATTCGTTTGCAGCGCCTGGTAGTACGCCGCGGTGCGGTCTGGCGCCGGACGCAAAGACTGCTGGAACATGGCTTTGAAGATCATGGGATGGTCGTCTGCTTCTTTGGCCATCAGCGGCAGGCCGACCTGAAGGATCTGGGTCACAGCACGCTTGCTCAGCCCGACCAGCGCAGCCACAAACGTGATGGTGTCATCCTGCCCGGCACTGGTCAGAACCTGCTCTAAGGGCGCCTGGGACGTAGACCTGACCATGATGCGGACCTCTCATCGATTACTGCAAAGAATCCAAATTGTTGGATTCATTACGAAGTATAGCAGCGGCGGAGCCATTGGGCGGCGCGAACGGCTCTCGCGGGAGCTTTGGCGCCGGCCACGGCGCGAACACACCCAGGCGCGTCGTTCCCTTGCGAGGGCGGCTCTGCCGGCGCCGCATCACGCTCATTTCAATTAGCACTCTCCCTCGTAGAGTGCTAACCAGCCGTGTAGACTGTGGTCACACGCCACGGCAACGGGAGGACTCACGGCGCGCGGTCGAGTGACCGATACGTGTGTTGCCCGCAGTTCCATCTCGCGAGGAGTCCCGTCCATGAGCGCCACAGCCCCTTCAGCCATCTCCCAGACCATCAGGCCGGCCGGCCCGCAGCCACTGGCTGACCGCATCGTCGCCAGGGCGGTGGCTCGTGATGCGACGACGACGAGCGGGATCATGTTGCCGGACACCATCAAGGACAAGCCCACCCGGGCGACTGTGGTTGCCGTGGGAGCGGGGCGCCGCACCGAGGATGGGAGACGGATTCCGCTTGAGGTGCAGGCCGGCGACGAAATCCTGTTCGCCCGATACGGCGGCGCCGAGTTCACCCTCGACGGCGAGGAACTCCTCATCCTGTCAGAAAAGGACATCCTGGCAATCGTCACCCGGTAGAGCTTGCGCCTTACGCCGTATCACTCCCGCGTTTTATGGAGGGCCCCATGTCCAAAGTGATTGAATTCAACGATACTGCTCGCGCGTCGCTGAAGGCGGGGGTGGATACCGTCGCCAACGCAGTCAAGACCACGCTCGGTCCCAAGGGCCGCAACGTCGCCCTCGACAAGGCCTGGGGAGCCCCCACCGTGACCCACGACGGGGTAACGGTGGCGAAGGAAATCGCGCTCGACAACCAATTCGCCAACATGGGCGCCCAACTGCTCAAGGAAGCAGCGACCAGGACGAACGATGTCGCTGGCGATGGCACCACGACGGCGATCGTTCTCGCCCAGGCGATCGTGCACGAAGGGTTGCGCAATATCGCCGCAGGCGCCAACGCGATGCTCCTGAAGCAAGGGATCGACCGCGCATCAGCCGTCCTGGTTCAGGCGCTGCAGGACATGGCAACCCCAGTGCAAGGGAAAGCGGAGATTGCGCAAGTTGCGGCCATCTCGGCGGCGGACGCGGGGATCGGCCAGCTCATTGCCGAGGTCATGGAGAAAGTCGGCAAGGACGGCGTCATCACCGTCGAGGAATCGAAGGGCCTTGCCTTCGAGACGGAATACACCGAAGGCCTGCAGATTGACCGTGGTTACCTTTCCCCGTACCTGGTCACCAATCCCGAGCGCATGGAAGCCGAGCTCAATGATCCGTTCATCCTGGTCACCGACAAGAAGATCTCTGCGCTCACAGACATCCTGCCGGTGCTCGAACACGTCGTGCAGCACAACAAGCCGTTGGTGATCGTGGCCGAGGATGTTGCCGGTGAGGCGCTGGCAACCCTGGTCGTCAACAAGATGCGGGGCACCCTCCTGGTGCTTGCCGTCAAGGCTCCCGGCTTTGGCGACCGCCGCAAGGAGATGCTGCGCGATATTGCGGCAGTGACCGGCGCACAGGTCGTTTCCGAGGAAATCGGCCGATCGCTGATCAGCGTGAGTGCTGATGACCTTGGCCAGGCGCGCCGGGTGATCTCGACCAAAGACACCACCACATTTATCGATGGCGCCGGCGAGACTGAGGTGATTACGGGCCGGATTGAGCAGATTCGCGCCCAGGTTGCAGCCACGACGTCGGACTTTGACCGCGAGAAGCTGCAGGAGCGGCTGGCCCGGCTAGCTGGCGGCGTGGCGGTCATCAAGATTGGAGCGGCCACCGAGACGGAGTTGCAGGAGAAAAAACATCGGGTCGAGGACGCGCTCAGCGCCACCCGAGCTGCAGTGGAGGAAGGCATCGTTCCGGGAGGCGGGGTGGCGCTGTTGCGTGCCCGGACCGCCCTGGATACCGTTGAGGCCGAGGGTGATGTCCTGACCGGGGTGAACATCCTGCGCCGAGCCCTGGAAGCTCCCCTGCGTGGCATCGTCAGTAATGCCGGTCAGGATGGCGGGGTGGTGATGGAACGGGTGCGGCGCGCGCAGAGCGAACAGGATAACCCGTACATCGGCTACGACGTGACCGGTGACACGTACGTCGACATGCTGCAAGCAGGAATCATCGACCCGGTGAAGGTCACCCGTTCGGCCGTAGAGAACGCGGCGAGCATCGCCGGAATGATTCTCACTACCGAGGCCCTGATCTCTGACAAGCCGGAGAGAGCCGGCGCGGCCGGCGCCGACATGGCAGGGATGGGCGGCATGGGCGGTGGTATGGATTTCTGACGTTACGGGCTGAGTGACATCAGAACGCCCCTGCGAAGGGCGCCAATTCCAGGCGCCCTTCGTAAGACAAGCCACGCAAGATCTACACCGTATCGACTCCCAGAGCATTCGGTCGTGACGACGGATGCTCAGCTATGCACGGACACGGACCCTGCGCACAACCGCGAGGCCGACCGTCAGGTAGCCAGATCATGGCGCTGCGCCATGCGGCCGTCCCTGCCGATTTCGATAACGGTCCCTACCCCGATGCGTTCGAGAAACGCAAAGTCGTGGCTGACGACAAGCAGGGCCCCGCGATAGGCGTCGAGGGCTTCCGCAAGCTGCTCGACACGGGAGATATCGAGGTTGTTCGTGGGTTCGTCAAGCATCAGCAACTGCGCCGGTGGCTCCGCCAGGAGGAGCCGAGCGAGGGCGACGCTGAAGCGTTCCCCACCGGAGAGGGAACTGACTGGACGATCCACGCTGTCGCCGCGCAGGAGGAGCCGGGCAAGTTGGTTGCGGATTGTGCCCGCCGGCGTCTCAGGGGCGACTGACTGCACGTTTGCCACCGCGCTCACATCGTCGTCAAGAACGTCGATGCGCTGCGGCAGATAGCCCACGCGCGCGGTCAGAAGCCGCCCGTGTGGCCGGCCTGGCGCCGGAGCGGCGCCGGAAACAAGCTGTTCGATCAACGTTGTCTTGCCGGTCCCGTTCGCGCCAACCAGTGCCACGCGCTCCGGCCCCTGGATCACGATCAAGCGGTCCTGGTCGCGAAACTCGGCCAGGAGCTTGCCGCGCGGAACACCGGGATCGGGCAGCGTGATCATGATGTGATCGTCATCGCGCACGCGGGCATCCGCCGCAACGACGGCAGCCTGGGCAGA
>JALYWD010000165.1 GCA_030852885.1 Chloroflexota bacterium
TTACGCCAGTCGCCACGATCCAGCCACGCACCAGATTCGCGGACGACTGACGTCGCTCGTGTTTCCGTAGTCAGCGCTAATCCTGGAACTCAGCCGTCCGCTTCTCGACGAATGCAGTCATGCCCTCATGCTGGTCCGCCGTTGCGAACGCGGCGCCAAAGGCACGCGCCTCAGCATCCAGGCCGGCGCCGGGAGCACCCTGGAACGCGAGCTTCATGAGTGCCTTCGCGGCACGGACGGCGCGCGGGCTGTTCCTGGCGATAGCGCGAGCCATATCCTGCGCCGCCGGCAGCAACTGGTCGAGGGGATGCACGGCGTTGACGAGCCCGATCCGGAGCGCCTCGTCGGCGAAGACGTGGCGGCCCGTCAGGATGAGCTCAGAGGCGATTCCCGGGCCGACCAGGCGCGGCAGCCGCTGAGAGCCGCCCCATCCCGGAGGGATGCCCAGCCCCACTTCAGGTTGCGCGAACCGAGCATTTTCTGAGGCTAGCCGGATATCGCACGCCAGGGCAAGCTCGCACCCGCCGCCGAAGGCGATCCCGTTGACGGCGGCGATGACCGGCTGCGGCATCGCCTCGAGCGCGTTCGCGGCAGCATGGCCACGCCTGCCGAACGCCAGGCCCGCCTCGGGATCAAGCGCAACCATCTCCTTGATGTCCGCGCCGGCGGCGAATGCGCGCTCGCCTGCCCCGGTCAGAATGGCCACGCGCACGTTGGGGTTGGCCGCGACATCACGAATGACGGCGAGGAGCAGATCGAGTTGCACCGAGTTGAATGCGTTGAGGGCCTGCGGCCGGTTCAACGTGATTGTCGCGATTCCCTCGTCGATGCTCAGGTCAACCGTCACGGCTACGCCTTTCGTCGCTCACGGTGAGCGATTCCTGCATGTAGAGCACGGCGTTGCGCACGTACCGCGCCGCGTTCTCCCGGGACTTCAATCGTTCCTCTGGCGTCAACTGCCGCTTCTCCCGGGCGGGTACGCCCATGACCAGCGCGCCCGGTGGCACCACGGCGTCTTCGGGGACGAGAGCCGCCGCGGCAACGATGGCCTCCTGGCCAATGGTGGAGCGCGAGAGCACGACCGCACCCATGCCAATCGTCACGCCATCGCCGACGTGCGTGCCATGGACGATTGCGCTGTGGCCAATGGTGACCTCGTCCCCAACGATGCAGGGCGTGCCCGCGTCGAGGTGGAGGACCGCGTTGTCCTGCACGTTCGAGCGCTCGCCCAGGCGAATGGGCGCAACATCACCACGCAGGACGGCGTTGAACCAGACGCTGGCGTGCAACCCGATTTCAACGTCGCCGATGATGACGCAGCCTGGCGCCAGGTAGACCCCGTGCGCGATGCGAGGCCAGACACCTCGAAACGGCAGGATGCTCGGCTCACTCACGCCGCGCCCGCGACATCGAGCACGATGGCGTCCCCGCCACCGCCGCCGGAGCAGATTGCCGCCACGCCGATGCCGCCCCCGCGACGCCGTAGTTCCTCGATAAGCGAGAGGATGATGCGGGCTCCGCTGGCGCCGATGGGGTGGCCCAGGGCGATAGCGCCACCGTTGACGTTCACCTTGTCGGTGGAGATTCCCAGCCGCTTTGCCGAGATGATGGGAACGCTGGCGAAAGCTTCGTTGATCTCCCAGAGATCGACATCCGCAGCACTCATGCCAATCTTGTCGAGGGCCTTTTGCGCGGCCATGGCCGGGGTATAGGCCAGATAGGGAACGTCCCAGGCCGCCTCGCCGTGGGCGAGGATGCGGGCGCGGGGTGAGAGCCCCTGTGACGTCGCCCAGTCGGCATTGGTGACCACCATCGCGGCGGCCCCGTCGTTGACACCGGGAGCGTTGCCGGCGGTCACCGAGCCGTCTGCCGCGAAGGCTGGCTTGAGGCGCGCCAGCGCTTCTTCACTGGTGTCGCGGCGTGGCGCTTCGTCCTGCTCGACGACGGTGTCACCCTTGCGGCCGGGAACGGTGACCGGCACGATCTCGCGCGCCAGGAGTCCGGCATCCTGCGCGGCGAGCGCGTGTTGATGTGAGCGCAGGGCCCAGGCGTCCTGTTCTTCGCGGCTGACGCCCTCTTCGTCCGCGACGGCGCCCCCATGGATGCCCATATGGCAGCCCGCGACGGAGCATTGCAATCCGTCACCAATCATCATGTCTTCGACGGCGCCATCGCCCATGCGCATCCCGAAGCGCGCCTTGCGCAGGAGGTAGGGCGCGTTCGACATGCTCTCCATGCCGCCGGCGAGGATGACGCGGTAATCGCCGATGCGGATCAGTGCATCCGCCAGGGTGACCGCGCGCATACCTGAGCCACAGACGCGATTGATGGTCTCTGCCGGGCGATCTACGCCGACGCCAGCGCCGAGCGCGACCTGGCGGGCCGGGTTCTGGCCGGCGCCACCCTGCAGCACCTGACCAAGGATGGTTTCCTCGATATCGCCGGCTGAAATGGCCGAGCGCTCGATGGCGGCTCGCGCGGCAATGACACCCAACTCGACTGCTGTGAGCCCGGCCAGCGCGCCACCGAGCTTACCGAATGGCGTACGGGCTCCGCTGAGAATGACCGCGCCGCCGAAAGTGTCTGCCATGTGTCTGACCATGCCCTGTCTTGCGGGGCTCAGTGTGCTCCGCGCCTGTTGGCCGAGGTGACGCTCCAATGCGACACGGCCCGATGCTACCGCGAACAGCCCCAGCAGTGCCGCTCCGGCCGCGCAAAACTGACAGATTCCTCCCGCAAAGCGAAAGCAGGGCTGACGGCGTACAATCCGCCAGCCCTTTCCGCATTCCAGTAGATGTCGCTGATTACCGGGCGGCGGCCAACAGCCCTTCCGTCTCAAACCCTTCCGCCGGCGGCTGCGGGCAGCGCAGTGGCTTGTCCTGGCGGTAGCCAAGCGCGTAATC
>JALYWD010000203.1 GCA_030852885.1 Chloroflexota bacterium
AGGACGCCGACCTGCGTGAAGATGCGCAGCAGCCCCTCGACGTTAGCCAGGCCCGCCTCGCGCACCTCGTGGTACGAGGCCAGCAGTTCGGGATCGCGGCGCAGCAGGGCGGGCATCTCGCGGTAGAAGAAGCGGTACTCCCAGAGAATGCGGAAGTGGTCGTCGATGATCCGTTCCAGGTCGGCCAGCGTCGGCACGCGGTCGGTGGGCACGCTGACAGTGGCTTCCCAGATGGGGCGCAGGCGGGCGTAGATGGCGCGGATGATCGCTTCCTTGTTGCGGAAGTGATAGTAGAGGTTGCCCGGGCTGATACCGAGCGCCTTCGCGATGTGGTTGGTCGAGACCGCCGACGTGCCCTCTTCATTGAAGAGCGTAACCGCCGTGTCGATGATGCGTTCGCGCGTGGACATGGGCGACCTCGAACAGCGTTTTGCGCGATTAGAGTAATTACTCTAAGAGGGAGATTAGAGCAATTACTCTAGCTTGTCAATAGGCACGCTGCATCCCGGAGTGCTTTCTCCAGGGCGACACGCCAGCAGCGCCGTGAGGTACGTAGGCTCAAGGTCCTTCGTCTGCGGAATCAAAATGACATGGGATGGTGGTCACGAAGAAGCGATGCGCCCCTGGCCCGCGCCTCAGTCTGCGGTGTCGGCAGGGAAGAGGGTGGCGGAGTCGGCAGCGAGGTCGCCGAGCAGCGGCGAGTGCAGCGTCAGGACGCCGTCGGCAGTGGCTGCCACGTGCTGGACCGCCTCGCCGTCCGCGCCGATGATCTCGATGGTGGCCGCGTCTGGATCGATGATCCAGTACTCGCGCACCCCGCCGCGCGCATACAGCGCGCGCTTCCGAACCTGGTCATGGGCGCGGTTGGACGGACTGAGCACTTCGATCAGCAGGTCTGGCGGGCCTGCAACGCCGTGACGCACGGGGCGTGCGCGGCTGCCGGGCAGGAGCACCACGAGGTCTGGCTGCACGGGATCGGCTCCCGCGAAGAAGACATCGAGCGGGGCAGTTGCCAATGTGCCGCCCATTCGATCCAGCAGCGGCAACAGGAGGCGGATCAGCGCCATGATGACCTGGGAGTGCGCCCATGTCGGGGCCGGCATCTCGTAGAGCTCCCCATCGATGATCTCGTAGCGTGAGCCATCGTCTGGCAGAGCTGCCAGATCCGCGTGGCTCCATGTTCCGGCGGGCTTGGCGAGCGCCATGGCGTTCCTCCCATCACGCAGAGTGTAGCGGGGTGGGAGCAGGGCACGCGGCTGGCCACGGCTCTCAGGGACGAAACCGCACGAAAAGCCCCGAAAACTAGCCACGAACGTCACTTGACATGCCTCGCCCCGCTGGTACGGTGAAGTTGATTTGCGAATATGCAAGGGGTCACGGGGAGCGTCGATGGTGCTCCTGTTGGGCGCGAAACGTGGTTTCGTCGCGGATGCTGACACGGCCCCTCAGTCAGACAGGGGAGTTGTCAGCCCATGGATGGATCACGGATCGATCGGTTCAGCAAAATCATGGCTGCTGCCAGTACGCGCCGTACGCTGGCTCGTGTCCTGGCGATGCTGCCGCTGGCCGGGGCCGGCGGCCTGCTGGGCGAAGACGCTGCGGCCCGGCGCAAGCAGCACTCGGGCCAGCGCAGCCGAGATGGCGGCGTCCAGGCCGAGAAGAAAAAGCCGAGGATCAGGGTTTGCCTGAAGGGGAAAACGATCCGCGTCCCGCGGAGGAAGATGAAGCGGCTGAAGAAGAAAGGCGCCACACGGGGCCGCTGCAAGGATGACGATGGCGGTGGTGGCGGGGGCGCCTGCACCACGGCTGACTGGTCGTACACGACGAAGTTCGGCAGCAAGGGAACTGGCGACAGTGAGCTCACGCAGCCGCACGGCGTGGCCATCTCGCCGGACGGACTGACCGTGTGGGTGGCGGACACGATCAATAGCCGGGTGGTGATCTGGGTGAGGCCTGATGCCACCAGCCTCGCCTGGACCTACAGCGCGCAGTTCGGCAGCCAGGGCACTGGCGACGACAATTTCGACGAGCCCCAGGGCCTGGCGGTCTCGCCGGACGGGCTGACCGCGTGGGTCGCGGATGTGCAGAACCACCGGGTGATGGTCTGGGCGCGGCCAGATGCAAGTAGCCCCTGGGCGTTCAGCGCGCAGATTGGCAGCGGGGTTGCCGGCTCCGGCAACGACAGTTTCGACCATCCCATTGGCGTCGCTGCCTCAGAGGACGGGCTGACCGTGTGGGTGGTGGATTCGTACAACCACCGGGTGGTGGTCTGGGTGAAGTCGGACGCGAGCAGCCCCTGGGAGTACAGCGCGCAATTCGGCAGCTTCGGCGCCGGCGACGACAATCTCAATCGTCCTTACGGCGTGTCAGTCTCACCGGACGGGCGGACCGTGTGGGTAGTGGATTCGTTCAACCGACGAGTGGTGGTCTGGACGCGGCCGGATGCGGATAGCACCGTCTGGACGTTCAGCACCAGGTTCGGGAGTGGGAGCCCGGACGATGGCGAGTTCGGCCAGCCCCAGGGCGTGGCGGTTTTGCCGGATGGGCTGACGGCGTGGGTCTCGGATGTGGCTCCGACTAGCACCGGGGTGACGATCTGGACGCGGCCGGATGCGAGCAGCCTCGACTGGACGTACGGGGCCAGGTTTGGCAGCAAGGGCTCGGGCAATAGCGAGTTCAGCTTTCCCTGGTTCCTGGCGGTTTTGCCAGATGGGCAGACTGTGTGGGTATCGGATGCGTCCAACGACCGGGTGGTCGTCTGGGCGCGGACGTGCCCGGCGTAGGCGCCTGAGGCGGGGTGGCCTGGGAGCAGGCTACCCCGCC
>JALYWD010000213.1 GCA_030852885.1 Chloroflexota bacterium
CGCCGGTGCAGCGGCTGGCGCAGCGGCTGCCGCCGCGGCTGCCTCGCAGCGGGTGAATGCGCCATCGACGCCGACCCCGCCACCACCACCGCGGCCGACAGCACCGCCACCGGCCCCAGAGCCAAAGCGGAACTGGCTCCCGTGGCTCCTGGGCGCGCTGATTCTCCTGGCCCTGCTCTGGTGGTTCTTCCTGCGCGGAAACCAGGCGACCCCGCCGCCAGTCACGCCAGCAGCTACGGTCTCCGCTCCGGCGGCAGGCACGTCGGCTGCCGAGGAGACGGAAGAACCAGAGGCGGCGACGCCTGAGGACGCAATGGGCATCGTGGCCAGCCCGGCCGCGGCCTCCCCGGTGGCGGCGGCTGCAACGCCGGTTGCTGGTGCTGATATGGCAACGCCGATGGCGGCTGCCGGCACTCCGGTGGCAGGAGCCGGTGAGGCTACCCCGGTCGCGGCAGAGGCATCCCCGGCGCTGGCCACGGCCGTGGCCGAGGCGATTGAAACCGCCGAAGCGGAGATCGAAGCGACGCCGTAGTCCGCGTTTCGTTTTCACATGCCAGCCCGGTTCCTGATTGCAGGAATCGGGCTGGTTTTGTGTTCGGTGATTGCGCAGGGAAAGGAAGGCGATGCGCCGTTACCGCTCCGGAAACGGCATGCCGCCGTGGACCAGCTCGTACCGCAGATCGAACAGGCGCTTGCGGTCCTGGGCGTCCCGCTCACCGTAAACGGGCTTGTCGGCATCGCCACGCTGGCGATGATGCCGTCGAAAAGCAAGGTCACCCGCCGTGTGGAAGAACGCCAGTTGCTGCCCGCGCAGGGCGCGGCCACCGCGTGACTTGGCGATGGCCAGCGTTTCCTTGCGCCGCGCATCGTCCGTGATCAACCGGTATTCCGACTCAGAGATGGTGCCTTGCTCTACTTCCGGGCGAAGTTCACGGCGCAGGATCTCCAACTCATGACGGTGGGAGAGCCGGGCGACGACGTAGAGCACGAGCACGGCCGGCACCAGCACGATCATCGCTTGCACGGCGACCAGTTCCAGAATGCCCGGATCGCCCAGCCAGTTTTCAGTCAGCGTCAGCCCGCCGTTCCAGGCCATGTGCAAGGCCACGGCGCCCGCCCAGCCGAGGACGGGAACCACGAAGCGCCTCCAGCCACGGCCATACTGGCTCCGTGCCCAGCCGAGTGCGGCGCCGGTTACCGCGGTGTACGCCGGGTGCGCGAGGCCGCCAAAGACGGCGCGGGCTACGACGAGCGTGCCAAACGGCCCCAGACCGCCCTCCAGGTAGGTCTGCCCGAAGTAGAGGATGTTCTCCGTCATCGCGAAGCCGGCGCCGACCAACGCGCCATAGACCAGGCCGTCGAGCGTTGAGTCGAACTCGTCCCGGGCGATGAGCAGTACGGCGAGTAAGGCGATGCCCTTGGCCGTCTCTTCGATGAGCGGCGCACCGAAAACGATCGTGAGGCCCGGGGCGAATTCCGGACCGATGAGGTCCGCGACCACGTCTTCGAAGATCAGGCTGGCGATGATGCTGAGCAGGATGGCGCCTATCGCGCCCCACGCGAAGCATGCCGCCACCACCCGCGTCGGCTCGCTCTCGTAGCGGTCAAGGCGCAGGATCACGCCGGCGTAGAAGGCCGCCGGGATGCTGGAGGCAATCACGCTCAGGAGCAGGCCAGCGGGATCGGGGACCGTCACCGCGATCACCAGCACCACCGCTGCCGTGGCCGCGAACACCAGCAACCCGGCAACGCAGCCAAGGAGCCCCTTGCGCAGGGTTGCCCGTTTGCCCCCGCTCACGGAGCCACCTCAAACGTGGAGATTGGCATTCGTGGTCGCGGCATGGTGCGGACTCCGGAAAGCGGCGGGCTTCGCCCCGAATTGCCGATTGTAACAACGAGAGAGGGCTGAGCAATTCGAACTCGTCTTCATGTGCTGTGAATGCGATCCACAAACGCTGGCAAGCTGCCGGAGAGACGGCTCGGGAGGCACGTATCTCGCTCCTGGAAGTGCTCGCTACGGGCCCCGCAAGGCAATTCTGGCAAGGCTGCGCGCAAGAAATACGTATTTCTACTGATTCCATCCGTCTCGTCTCCCTTCAGGATGTCCTTGGGTCGTAGGACACATGAGAGGAGTGGTCAGGTGGATGGGTCACGGTTTGATGCAGTGGTGCGCCTGCTGGGTAGCGAGGGGTCGCGCCGCCCGCTGCTGGGGGCCGGGCTGGCCGCCCTGGCAGCGTCAGGGCTGAGCGTTGCCCAGCCAAGCGATAGCGAGGGCAAAGGCAAGGGGAAGAAAAAGAAGAAGAAAAAGAAGTGCAAGGGCAACACGAAGAAGTGTGGCAAGAAGTGCATCCCCGCCGACCAATGCTGTTCATCCGCGGACTGCGGCAATGGTGGACAGTGCACGAGCGGAAAATGTTCGTGTCCAGTGGGGCAGAAATCGTGCAAGGGTGGCTGCATTCCGCAGTCTGCCTGCTGCGCAACAAGCGATTGCGGTTCGGCGCAGACGTGTGTCAATGGTGCATGCACCTGCCCGCCAGATACCAAGGCGTGCGGCACAGAGTGCCTCCCGCCAATCGTCTGCTGCTCCCTGGCGTGTCCAGGTGACCAGACGTGCGAAAACGGCGTATGCACCTGTGACAATCCTCTCCAGTCCCCATGTGCTGACGGGAGTTGCGTTGCCGGCAGCGAATGCTGTGTTGATTCGCAATGCCCTGAGGGACAGGAGTGCGTTGATGGAACCTGCTGGTGCGCCGGCGATGGCATCCTCTGCGATGACGTTTGCTGCAACGCCGGTGAAGATCAGGTCTGCCTCAGGGAGTCGGTAACGTACACATGCGAGAATGGAGGCTGTGGGACGGCAGACTGGTGCGTCGATCCCGGCGAGGCCTACTGCAGCTTCAACGCTGAGAGTTGGTGCGTCTGCCAGGTGACGAAAGACGGCGCGTCATCCTGCCTTGATCGGGCCGACCTGGGAAGTCCCGCAGAATGTCGGAGCTGCGCCTCCGATGGCGAGTGCGGTCAAGGCTACGTCTGCGTCAACGAAGGGGAGTTCTGCAACGATTGCGGCGGCGCGTTCTGCGCGCTGACCTGTGAGGGTGCGGCAACTCTGCGCACACCCCACCGATCCAACGTCGCCGCCGCTGAGAGAAGTGCCACGGTGAGCAAGCGGAAGAAGCGCTAGCCCCTGCCGGGCTCGTCTGAAAAGAGGGACGGGGAGGCCAATTGGCCTCCCCGTTTCGTCTGTCCGGAATCTGCTGCGAGTCGAATGTGCAGGTTAGAAATCGCCGCCGAAATCACCGCCGAAGTCGCCAAACCCACCCAGGTCGGCGCCGAGATCACTCCCAAAATCGCCAATTCCTCCAGCGACCTCGCCCACGCCGCCCTCCACGGCGGCGCCCGCGTCTGCGGCGATATCGCCCAGGCCCGGGTCAAACCCGCTGCTGCCCAGGAACGCGTCGGCGATCATGCTGCCGACCATGACGCCGGCAATGGTGCTCATGAAGTTCCCGGCCATGAAGCCGCCCATGCCCATACCGCCCATGCCACCGGCTGGCATGCGGTTCCAGGTGCGCTCGAGCGTGCCGGGAGCGCGCATTTCCGCGCGGGTGGCGACACGGGCCAGGGCCCGTGGGTCATCTCCGGCGGCGGCGGCGCGCTGCTCGCTGGCGGGGAGATCCTGGGTCAGGCCCTCAAGCACCATCTGGCGTTGCTCCGGCGTCAACTTGGCGAACGCCTCGGCGTGGACTTCTTCGATGGTTTCCGGGGGCGCGGTGCGCACGAGGTAGCGGTAGCGCTCGATAGCCTGCTCGTCCGGCGAGAGCTCCCGGCGCCGGGAGGACGGGCGCTGCTGGTTCCGTGGCTGCGTGGCGGTGTCGTCACTGCCGAGAAGGCGCTTGAAGAAGTCCATGTGCGATCTCCGTCGTGTCTGCTGATGTGCTGGTGCCAGTTGGCAAACGCGTATTGGGCCCGTAGGGTTCCCGGCCCCATGAGCCAGGTAGAGCGTGTTCACCCAGCTCCGGCGCACGATCCATGCCGGAAATGGCCTGCTCAGGTGCACGGCAAAGGCCCTGTGGTTCAGCCAGTCCCCGCCCACCGCCCGCCTACAGGTGTCATCTCTCGACTGCGCTCGAGGCGACACCTGCAGGTAGCGGTGACCTCGGACCGTGGTGGCTGGGGAACGAGATCCTTCGGCTTCGCTCAGTAGTGCGTCTTGGGGGAATTGTCAGGTGCGAGCTCCCAAATGGCCTGTCATTCTGAGCCCGCAGGCGAAGAATCTCGTTGTGTGGGCCTGGACTGTAACCGGACAACTTCCCGGAGACGGAGCACTCAGGATGACACCCGGAGAGGGATGGCGCATCGAACCCGGTTTGATTGGAACGAGATCCTTCGGCGTCGCTCACGAGGGCTCGCGGGTGTGGGACCTTCTGGCTGGACACGCCACACTGCCATGCGCCAGGCCAGGGG
>JALYWD010000252.1 GCA_030852885.1 Chloroflexota bacterium
GCCGGGGAGTTTGGCCGCCCACTCGATGGTGTCGTAGCCGTCCTCGGCCTCGTGCTGGAACGGCACGAACTCGCCGTCCGATGCCGTTGTGCCGCGCACGTCCTGCACCACGACCAGGTAGCCCTGGCGCGCGTACCAACTCGGGTCCGTGTAGGAGATGTTCTCGGCGCTGGTCTTGTCGTAGGGCAGGCGCATCAGGATCACGGGCCACGGCCCCGCGCCGTCTGGCCGGTAGACATCCGCGTAGAGCATGGTCCCGTCGCGCATGGCAGCCGGGACGTTGTATTCCACCGATACCCCAACTCCAGGCACCGCAACCGCGTCAGATGTTGTCATGCAAGCACTCCTCCTTGAGGCTGGTTCGCCGTCGCGCCGTCGCGCGGCACAATCAGGGCATCCACCGCGACCACGCCGCGCGGCCCGGCCAGCAGTGGGTTGACGTCAATTTCGGCGACGTAGGGCGAAAGGTCAAACGCGAGCCGGCTGAACGCCACTATGGCCTCGATGACCGCCGCGCGGTTCAGCGGCGCTCGCCCGCGCCCGCCATCAAGCAGCCTGCTGCCCGGAATCCGGGCCAGCATCCGCTCGGCCAGGGCCGCGTCGACCGGCGGCAGCGCGAAGGTAATCGCCTCCAGCGCCTCGACCCAGATGCCGCCCAACCCCACACTCAGCAGCGGGCCAAATTCGGGATCATGGCTCATCCCCAGGAAGAGCTCGACCGTCTCTCGCGAGTCGATCTGCTGCTGCACCACCACCCGTGGGCCGAAACGCTCGCGCAAGTCAGCGTACTCGGCGGCCACCTGGTCAACGCCCTGCACGTGTAATCGCACGGCGCCGGCATCGGACTTGTGCAGCAGCCCGGGCGCGGCGCTCTTCATGACCACGGGCCAACCGAGCGCGGATGCGGCCAGCACCGCCTCATGCTCGCTGGTGACCAACTGCTCCGCGACCGTCGGGATGCCCCAGGCCCGCAACACCTGCTTGGCCGTCACCTCATCGAGCGCGCCGCCCGCGCTGCCCAGGAGCGGCGCACAGGCCGCCGCCGCGCGGGCGCTGTCCGGAACCTGAACCGGCGCGACCGGCCGCCGCTGCAGCGTGTGTCCCAGCGCCCGCAGCCCGGTGTCGGTGCCCATCAGGACCGGCACTCCACCTTCGCGCAGACGGCGCGCGAACGCGCGGTCGATGGTGCTGCTCATGTTGCCCATCACGGCCAGCGGCGCCCGGGTCTGTTCCTGGACGCGCAGGACCACGTCTATGTAGTCGGGCGCCAGGCGGCTCCCCGGCACAAGGTCCACGGCCAACACAGTTGCGCCAACTTCGGGGTCACGAGCCAGCGCGGTCAGGCAGCGTTCGTAGCTGGCCTGCCAGTCCTTACCGCTCCCCCACATGTCGAGCGGGT
This sequence comes from Chloroflexota bacterium, assembly GCA_030852885.1. Taxonomy (GTDB): domain Bacteria; phylum Chloroflexota; class Chloroflexia; order Thermomicrobiales; family UBA6265; genus JACCXM01. The sequence goes on from JALYWD010000252.1 coordinate 1,400, forward strand.
TGCCCGGCTGCAAGCCTGGCTCCAGCGCGCCGGCAATTTCCTCCATCGTCGTCTCGCCCAGGGTGGCCCAGGGCACCCCGAAGGCCGCCGCGCGATCCACGATCATGGCGCGCTCGCCACCAGAGTCCCCGCCGAGGGCCAGGCCACCCGGGCGGGCGCGGCGCGGCGCAGCCAGCAGTTCCAGCGCGTCCCCCATCTCATCCAGGGAATCGACGCGCAACACTCCCCAGCGCTCGCAGAGCGCGGAGAAGGCGGCATCTGACCCGGCGAGCGCGCCACTGTGCGCCAGCGCCATACGCCGCCCCTGCTCCGAACGCCCGACCTTGAGCACGACCACGGGTACGTCCGCCACCGCCGCCTGTTCCAGTGCACCCACGAAGCCTTCGGGATCGCGCACCGATTCCAGTTATATTAATACAGCGCGCGTCTCCGGCTGCCACACCAGGAAGCGCAGGTAATCCGCCGCCGTCACCGCCAGTTCCTGGCCCGGCGAAATGACCCAGGAGAAGCCGAAGTCGCGCCCGCTGTTGGCCAGCGCCGAGAACGCCGAGCCACTGTGGCTGACGAAGGCGATGCCGCCCGCTGGCGCGCGCTCCCGCGCCGGGAAGCCCGAGATGTAGAGGCGATCAACAGCGTTGTAGTAGCCCATGCAGTTGCCGCCGAGCAGCGCCATGCCCGCCGCCTGAGCCAATTCGCGCAGCCGCTCGGGCAACGGATCGGCGCTCCCCGGATCGGGCAT